>CAZFXX010000212.1:0-5766 GCA_964522985.1 uncultured Desulfobacteraceae bacterium | reverse complement strand
CCCATGCGAAACAAAAGGTTTGCGACTCGGTAACAATATTACCCAGACGTTCAACAAAATTATCCCGGTCTTGATCATCTGAGAATATCCGCCGACGCTCAATCCCTCGAACAATGATGTGATGCAATGATGCAAGGCTCCGGGAGCATCAATGCGTGCTTTACGTGGCATACAACCCTCATATCACAGGAGTCTCAATTTTGAAGGTTATAATTTTATGGGCGTCCCACAAAACCGCGAAGCCATCATCGCCTTTCTCGATGTCGGTTCCTACGAAGATGCGGTGCGCAACGCCGTGTCGTTGGGCGGCGACAGCGATACCCTGGCCTGCATCAGCGGCGGGATTGCGGAAGCTTTCTACGGCGGTGTCCCCGAACCCATCCAGGAAAAGGTTAAAGAATGCCTGCCGCCGGACCTCTGGCGGGTGACCGAAGCGTTCTGCCGGAAATACCGGTAGGGAAAAGAGTGAAAATTATAATCTATGGAAGGCGTTACTTAACAGGCACATTTACGGGACTGCATTGTATCCGGCCCGAAAATTTTCTGCGGGAATAGTACCAAAGCGGAATGTAGCTGGCAAGCACCACGAACCCGACGATGGTTGGCGTCCCTCCCGCCTCCAAGCTATTTATGAAAACGACACCAATCAGGCACAGGGGCAGATTAAAGAAGCCAAAAAATATTACTACATACTGCCAGGCAGAAGGCGCTTTAAAGGGCCGCTCAAGTTTTGCAAAACGAGTATCGCGTTTGGCTTTCAAATAAGCAAAGAGGCTGATGCCGTTTGCAAATACATAACCGATTGAAGATGCGGCCAGGATGGCTGAAGGTGTTTTCAACCATAACAGCCCCATGTTAAAAACGGCTATTACAATCATGGCGTTCACAGGGGTTCCATGCGCGTTCATTTTTCCAAAAAAGCGGGGTAGGTTTCCTTCTTCAGCCATGGAATACATTGCTCTTGAAGCGCCTAAAAAGGCGGTCTGGATGATCAGCACCATTGCAGCGATCAACATTATAATTGCGATGAAAGCACCCATGGGGCCAAGGGTTATCCGAGCCATCGGCAGCATGGGAGAGTAAGGTTCGGACAGTATTCCGTCAATGCCGATAGTGCCTGTACAGGCAGCCTGGACTGATACAAAAGTGACAAGGCAAATGGAACCGCAAATAAAGAGGGCCTTGGGGATATCTGCCTTTGGGTTCTTGTATTCAGGTCCGTAAATTGCAGCCGTTTCCCAGGCGCAGGCACTCCACTGGGCCATTGCAAAAAGCCCTAGCAGAATCAAAACGTGCTTCGTGTCCCAGCGCCAGTCAGGGGGTAGCCAGGCATTGGTGATGTTGCCTATTTCAAAGTGCCCAGTTACAAAAGGGGCCAGTGTTATGATGATAAGAGGCGCCAGAGAGAGTATTGCCAAAATGCATCCCAGCGTTGCCCCGCAGGAAAGGCCGCGATAATTGACGACAATGAGAACAATGTAGATCCCCGCGCCCGTCACCAGAGAAAGCCCGAATTCGGACATCCCCGAGAATACGGGAATCAACCCTTTCAGGTAGCTTCCGATTAAAATGGCAAAAATTGCGAGCACTGGATTCCAGGCAAACCAGTAACTCCACGCACTGAAACCGCCGAGCAGTTTGCCTTTGTCATATGGGGTGTTTGCATCCATCGTCTTAAAAACGCTCTGGGCATAGCCAGGGAGCCCTGATGCCTCGGGAAACGTTACAGCGAGTTCTGCGTAGGCAAAATTCTGTGCAAAACCCTGAAATACGGAAAGCGCCCATATAATAATTGAAAAGGCCCATACATAATTTGCGAAATAACCGATAGAAGGTAAAATAAGTACGGGAACCCCAAGGGCAATGGCAAGCCCCTGCTGCCAGTTAATGGACCTCTGAAGGCCGCCGTTTTCAGAATTTTTTTTACTCATTGTCGTCTCTACTGCCTTCAGTTGATGGTTCAGTTGATTTCAATGGGCAACAGGTTCCCATCGGGATCGAATTGCATCGGTTTCACATTTTGAAGTATTTCAAGGTCGTTTCTATCGCAAATATTTTCCAGATAGGCTTCTGAGACCTCGATATCTTTGAGATACAGGGTGCTTTTGATACGGATCACTTTTTGTTTTTCGGGTAGAATCCGGCCGACGCACTTTCCCGCCGCCATGATACATTCCCGATCGTTTTCAAGCGTTACTGGTATTTTGCCCATTTCCGGGGTTACGCCGGTGAGGCTGTTGACATAAAAGGCCTTGAAATCAATTTTATCCACCAATCGCCGGGTAACAAAATCGGCCACGCCGACGCCGATGGCATTTCCCTCGCTTGCATCGGTCATATTGCAGATGACGATCCTTTTGATTTGCGGGGTTGCAGGCTCTGCGGAAAGTAACGGGAGTCCTATTCTTCCGGCCACCTTGGTGTCAAATCCGGTGCCGGAAATTTCTTTACCGATTTCGTCGATGATGAGAATATCGGCTTGGTCAAAAGGCAGGCCGATATCAAGGGCCTTGGCCTCTTTAAGCAAGGCCTTTTCGCGCGCCTCGAATTGCTCGGGCAAAATCGCTTCGATCCGGGCTGTTTCCCGATAGGCGTTTTCGACGATACCGATGCCAAAGAGCAGTGGTGTGCACCGAAGAACCTCACGGGCCACGGAGAGAAGCACACGGGCGTAGCCGTAATCAATCATTGCACCGTGATAGGTGGCGGCACCTTTTTGTTTTCCCAATCCAATCGCAAGCATTTTTAGAAGACCGCTTTCAAAGTCTTTGTTTTCAAACTCGGTATGCTTTTTGATCCGGTTGATCGGAACGATGTAGTCGGCCTGAAATGCATTTTTGTCGATATAAACAGGCAGGCCGTCTTGGGTCTGGCTGATTTCTACCACTTCCATTGATGAGCGGATCGGCACCCCCATGCTGGCCTCGGTAATTCCCAGGTGGGAAAGGAGTCTAACCTGCCCATGGCCATTGGCGCCGCCGTGGCTGCCCATGGCCGGCACAATAAAGGGGTGAAGCCCCATTTCTTTCAGGGCCACCACGGTTTGGGCGACAATACGATCATATCCGGTAATGCCCCTGCTGCTGCAGGCTACCGCTACGGTTGCGCCTGATTTCAGGGCAATTTGGGATTGAATGATTTTCAGCTGGTTGGTTAAATCAACTTTGACATCATCGAGTTTCGGGGCGGAGACATGTTGGCGGAGCCGGATCATGGAAGGTATTTGGGGCATTTGGGAATCCTCTTCTATTTAGGTCTATAAGCCCTCTATCTGGGGCTTGATTTCGGAGATATTGATACAGAATCCAATTTAAGGCCGTGTCTTGTAAGCGTGTCTGCTGGATTAAGGGTTATTGCCCGTAAAATATGGAAAGGCAGCCGTCAAACCCAATTTTTCAGCCCTCCGGCAAATTGTCACCGAGGTTAATTTGCTTTTGAAAAAGATTCAGGGACGAATTCTTACTTCTTAAGAAAACTGGCTTCAATACGGTCAGTGCCGCTTTGCAGGTGTTCGCGGACAACTTTTTCGGCAAAACTGCTGTTTCCTAATTTTATGGCATCAATAATCGGGTAATGGGTTCTGGAATACTGTTGGATCTCTCTTCCCCATAGACTTCTTTTTATGGAAAGAAAAATGCGTAGCTGTTCTTCCAGAGTGATCCAGACATTCATCAAACGCCGGTTTCCGGAAAAATCGCAAAGAGTTCGGTGAAACTTCAGGTCTTCTTCGATCACCGCTTCGATGTCGTCGGCTTCAGAAGCCTTCTCCATGGCGGCAATGATGGCATCGAAAACAGCTATTTTATCAGCATCTATGTACTTGATTACCAGCCTTACGGCCAGTTTTTCGATGGCGCTTCGAAGTTGGTAAAGCTCTATAAGATCCCGTATTCACGCCTTTAAAAAAGGTGAATTTATTTTCCCACGAACCGAAACGGATTATAAAATGTTTATCCTTGTGTCGTTACAATAAAAGTAAACGGTCTACAGTTTACACAAATTACTGTTATGCTATAAAAATGTCAACCTATTGCATTTTTGCTATATAGTTTCCATCCGGAAATGGTAAATTTTGACTCCCGGCAAGACCCAAGCGCGGTTTCAACCATAGCTATTGCGCGCAATTCCAAGGATTGAAAACAAAAGAGAACATCGCCATAGGCCGAAAAACCGATTCTGGCTGGGCGCTATCTATACCCAGAACGCATCCAGGGGCTTGCCCCGATTTTTTATAATTACTTTTACATCGGATAATAAAACATCCCCACAACCCGTTCAGGCAAGTTCCAACTGGATGTAGTTTTTCAAGGCCCGATCGGTGTCTGGGTCAATCAGTATTTCAGGGGCGGAGGCAAGTATTTCCTTGAATTTTCGATTTGCTCGGACAACAATATCTTCGGATCCCTTCTTTTCCCATTGGTTATAATCTCCAAAATAGGAAATGGAGGGTGCCCATCGGTCCCGGCAGTGCTCGACTGTGGCCGGATGGAGAAGATATGTGCCACCCGGGCCGATATCCTTGATTGCGTCAAGACAAAGGTCAAGGTCAAAATCGGAGTCAATGCCTTTCACGATCCGCTTGATCCGCTCAATTAATTCCCCGTCGATGATGGTTTTTTCATAGGAAACGGTTAGAATGTTGTCCAGAACCCCTACCGATTCATTGAGCAGGTGAGCGCCTGCCAGCATGGCCATCATAAGGTTCTGCATGGTTTCGAAACCGGCCTGGTAGTCGACTGTTTTGGAATCGGTGAGTCCCGGCATGGCCCGGACCGGGATATGGTAAAAATCAAGTCCCATCTGATAGTTGATGGTGTTGATCATTATGCCTTCCGGTGTTCCGGTCACATACCCGCCAGTACGCATGTCTGCGGCCGTCGCGCTAGGGCAGTAGGCTGCCGGTGTCCCGGGATTGACCAGTTGGGAAAGGGTTATTCCCGCCAGAATTTCGGCATTTTGCAAAACAGCCGTGCCCATGAAACTAATCGGCGCGGTAACACCGGCCAGCGGGGCGCACAGCACCGTGACGATCTGATTGCGACGAGCAAAACGGATCAGGGTTTCAGCTGCGTCCCAGGACCAGGTCAGGGGGCTGATGGCCCCTACGCTAACCGCAATGCAATGGTGGTTGTCCAAGACGTTTCCACCGCCCATGGCAATTTCCATCATGTCGAGTTGGGCTCTGGCGTGGTGTCCGGAGGTCATAAAACCATTGACCGGCTTGTCCGTGTGGCGCAATATTTCGTACATCAGGTGCAGGTGTTTTTCTTTCTGGGGAATATCCTGTGGCTCGACGGCGATCATGCCCACCAAATCGTAAACCGTACCCGCTTGGTAAATTTTTTGAAAATTAGCTACGTCTGCAAGGGTTCCGGTTCTCCGGCCATTGTCCAAATCCTGGACATGGACCGGTCCTGCAATGGGCTGTACCAGAAAACCCTGACCGAGAATTCGACTGTTGGTTTCGTTCCGAGCCCTCCAATGCACTTTTGCCGGAACAGTTTTCATGCAGGATTCGACCATTTTGGGGGGGAGCCTGACAATGTCTCCGTCGACCCTGGCGCCGTGTTTTTTGAAAATTGAAATGGCTTCCGGGTGATGTACGGAAACGCCGGTTTCCGCAAGCAGAGCAAGTGTCGCTTCATGAATACGAGGAAGTTGACCTTTGCCGATAACTTCGAATTTATTGGGTAATGTCATTTACTGGCCTCTATAATGCATTTTTGTAAAATGGCTTGTCAAATATGCGAAAACCGATTATTTTGT
>CAZFXX010000211.1:0-5784 GCA_964522985.1 uncultured Desulfobacteraceae bacterium | reverse complement strand
TAATTGAAGATTACATACTGAAAATCAGCAGATAAAACAAAGCGGCGCAATGCCACAAATGTTCAATCGTCGATAATCACTATTCAATTTAAATACGGTCAAAATGAGAAAACTGCATGGTAAAGGTCCCACGCCCCTGGGTCGCCGAGCGTAAAGATGTCGAATACCCGAACATCCTGGCCAAGGGTACGACAGCTTTGATGGACTGTACCTCGCGCCGGGGATTGATGGCCTCAATTTTTCCATTGCGGGAATTAAGGTCGCCGATCACATCTCCCATGAAAGATTCGGGCACCAGAAGTTCCACTGCCATGATCGGATCCAGCAAAAAGGGTTCCCCTGTGGCAAGCGCTTCCTTGCAGGCCATGGAAGCGCTGACAGTAAAGGCCAGATCCGTTCCCATGGATTCCTTGTACGATCCGCCGATGAGCACAGCATCGACATCGACCACAGGATACCCCATCAGGGCACCACTTGCCAGTGACTCTAAAACGCCTTTTTCAATTGCCGGAATAAACTGCTCCGGGATAATTCCGTCTGTAATTTGAGATGCGAATGTGTTGCCCGTTCCTCTTGGTTTTGGTGATAGCTGCAGCTTTACTTCGCCAAAGTGATGTTTGCCGGCTACTTCTCTGTCAAACACGGAAGATGTCACGATTTTTCGGGCAATGGTTTCTCGATATACTACCTGGGGCTTGCCTACATTGACACTGGTTTTGAATTCACGCAGCATACGGCTGATAATAATTTCAAGGTGAAGTTCTCCCATGCCGGACAAAATTGTCTGGCCGGTATCCTCATCCAGACGTACCTTCAAAGTGGGATCTTCAGCGGTGAATTTTTCAAGCACCTGATCAAGTTTTTCCTGGTCTGCATGGGTCTTGGGTTCCACAGCCACGGAGATAACCGGTTCGTAAAACTCTATTGTTTCAAGTAAAAGCGGATGGTGAGCATCACAAAGGGTTTCCCCGGTCGAGGATTCCTTGAGACCAACGACCCCCACAATGCTGCCGGCGCCAGCCATATCAATCCGTTCCCGTTTGTCGGCATGCATCAGCAGAATACGCGAAAGCTTCTCTTTTTTATGACGGGCAGGGTTAAATATTTCACTGCCGGCTTTCATGGTTCCGCTGTAGATCCGGACAAAACTCAATTTTCGGCCTTCCATCATGGATACTTTGAAAATAAGCGCCGCCAGGGGAGCCTTATCACGAACCGGGCATTCAACCACATCGCCCGTTTCAGGATGATGCCCTTCCATGGGCGGGATATCTGTTGGCGCGGGCAAAAAATCGACAATCGCATCGATCAATGGCTGAATGCCCTTGTTTTTAAGGGCGCTGCCGCAAAAAACCGGAACCAGTTTAAGCGCTATGGTTGCCTTGCGGGTGGCATTCACCAGCATCTGACTGTCAATCGGTCCCTCGGCCAGATAGATTTCCATGAGATCATCATCAACCTCGGCCAGCGTTTCAACAAGGTTTTCCCGATATGCGGCGGCCTGTTCCAGATAGTCCGGGGAGATATCCACTGCCTGATAGTTTTCACCCAGGCTGTCCGGGTCCCAGACAATCTGCTGCATATCGATCAGATCGATCGCACCGGAAAAATTATCCTCGGCCCCCACCGGGATCTGCATGACCAGAGGGGTGGCGTTGAGCCTGTCGCGCATCATGTCGAGTGTTCTGAAAAAATCGGCGCCGATACGATCCATTTTATTGACAAATGCAATTTTCGGGACTGTGTACTTATCGGCCTGATGCCAGACCGTTTCCGACTGCGGTTCAACGCCTCCTACAGCACAAAACACACCAACGGCGCCGTCAAGAACTCTGAGGGACCGCTCCACCTCGATGGTAAAGTCAACATGTCCGGGCGTATCAATAATCTGTATTTTATTTGATTTCCACCGGCAGGTGGTGACCGCCGATGTAATCGTGATTCCCCGCTCCTGTTCATCTACCATCCAGTCCATTACGGCCTCGCCGTCATGGACCTCGCCGATTTTATGGGAACGGCCGGTATAATAAAGAATCCGTTCGGTCACCGTCGTTTTACCGGCATCAATATGGGCGATAATGCCGATATTTCTGATCTTGTCGATGGAATTTTTATTTTTCATTGTATTGCAAACATCTTGAGCGTAAGTAAAATGCAATCCGACATGATCTTCTATCATAGAAGGCTGCCAATCATTTCGTGCCCGATATGAAACAGGGACATCGTATGTGAAAGATACGATTTTTTAGGTCACTTTGCCGGTTATGTCAAGTAAAGAACCCCGTCAAATAATCTTCTGCATTTTTAATTATAATAAAGTGTGATCACAGGTGCCGGCGGATGAATTATTTTCATTTTTGATCCGGCGGTCAGGTGCCGGTGAAGGATATTTTCGACAACCTGGGCAACCGTATCAAATTTTTTTATCCCGAAGCGTTTCTGGTATCCGGCTATTTGTCGCTTTACCGGTACGGTCACCTGATCATGTACGGCAAGCTGGCCAGATGTCAATCCCTGTCTCAGACCCTCGGTGATCAGTTCAACCATGTCATACTCATACCCCAGGTCCTTATAATCACTCTGATCGGGTTCCAGTCCGGCGGTGGGTGTCCGGTAGGCAATATGGTCCGGCAGGCCTGAAAACAGGGCCATTTCCCGAACCAGCCGTTTTGACAGTCCAGCGATGGGGCTGATATGAACCGCCCCATCACCAAACAGGGTGTAGTAGCCAATGCCGAAATCTTCATCTTTATTACCGGTACCGGCGATAATCTTTTTTTCGGTTGCCGCTTTTGTTGATAAAACATTGGCCCGGATTCTGGATGTAAGATTGCCCTGATCGTAGCTGTTCTCAAATGCTTCCGGGTTTGTCAATCTAAAAGCCCGGACAAGTGCTTCAATATTCACCACCGCATATGGAATGTCCAGATAGTTTGCAACGAATTGCGCATCTATAATATCTTCTTGGTTATTCATATCTGACGGCAGTATATATCCCACCAGGCCCAGATGTGTCTTATGCGTTTTGTTGTATCTGTCAAAAGCTGTCTTTACCACGGCCGCACAGGTACTGGAATCGACTCCGCCGGAAAGGCCAATGACACAACCGCAACCATTGTTCGCCAGGACCGATTCGATGACAAAATTCCCAATTTCTCGGCGCACTATTTCACAGTTCATTTGTGGCAATTTAATTTGCTGCATCTCTTTCCTTTAAATTTTTCTGCTGTTTCAGTTATTTTACCATGGATATGGCGGCAAGGTAATTTTGATAGATTTTCAGATTCTTCATGGCAAATTGAATAAAAATAACCTTGGCGGGCAGATTATGTGCTGCAAGAAATCGGATGGTGGTATCCATGGCAATTGGGCAGGCCGCTTCCACCGGGTAACCGTAAACACCGCAGCTTACTGCCGGAAAGGCTATGGTTTCGACATGGTTGTCCATTGCCAGTTTCAGACTGTTTGAATAGCAACCGGCCAGCAGTTTCGCGTCTCCGGGCCTGCCGCCGTATACCGGCCCTACAGTATGAATCACAAACCGCGCAGGCAACTTGTATCCTTTTGTAATCCGGGCCTCGCCTGTGGGGCAGCCCCCTATGGTCCGGCATTCAGCCAGCAATTCGGGTCCGGCAGCCCGATGAATCGCGCCGTCGACACCGCCGCCACCCAGCAGAGAGGTATTGGCCGCATTGACAATAGCATCCACCTCCAGGCGGGTAATATCCCCCTGGACCGTTTCTATCCGGCTTGAAATTTCCTGTTTCATACACACACCGCATTTTTTGCTTGTTTATCATCACAGATCATACAAAGTCTCATCCTGCATTGGGGGCAGGCTGTCTGTTTTCCCCCTGCCCTTGCCCCCGGGCATTAAAAAAGGATCCTCGGCTTCCAGCAGATCACCCATCTCAGCCTCTATCTGCTCCGGGTCTTCACCACTTTCCATTCGCTGCAGCGCCTCCTGCATACCGGCCCTCAGTTCAAGGCCGGTGGCATCGGAAAGCTTGCGCAAAAAATCGACGGCCTGACGTGGATCATCGTCCTTGATTTTATCGGCCTCTCCAGCCAGCATCTGCATGGCCTGCTGCATTTTCGATTCATCCAGGGGCAGGTCATCGTCCGTGCCTCCTTTTTCACCGGCCCGACCGGTAAATGCAAAGGCAGACATCTGACGTCTCAAGGGTTGATAACATTTTGGGCACAGGGGCATCTTGGTCGTATTCACCGATCTGGAAAAAAAATTAAACAATGTATTACAGTCTTCGCAAAAAAATTCATATATGGGCATATCTGCTCCCTTTAATTGTATCGTCACTGCCGAAACGGGCCCACAAGACCGCATCGCGCATATTTCAGACTTTGTTGCTTTTCAGTCCTTTACCCATTGATAGACTATAAAAAACCATAAAATGGGACCAGGGTATTGTCAACGCATTTGTGTCTCCTGCAGCTAGACCACTGGCTAAACGCTTCTTCCAATAAGAAAATTATTGCATCAAAATATGTTTTCAGATATTTTAATTTACTTATTTATTTCAGTTTATATTTTCCATCCAAAGGCGCCCATATGTACCGAATCCATTTTTTAAAAGCCTTGAAATTGACCCAAACGATTTTGTCGAAGCTGATCTGTAAAACAGGTGCGGTTTTTTTGGCGGTCATTCTGCCTTTTATCCAGACCGGGGTGGCAGACGAAAATAAAAATTCCTTTCATGCCGGAGAAAAACTTACATTCGAACTGAAATGGGAGGTCATCCCCGCCGGCGAGGCAGTTCTCGAAGTTTTTCCGAACCAGACAATCGACACCATCGAAACCCGGCATTTCGGCATGCGGGTAAAAACCAACAAATTTGTCGATCTTTTCTATAAAGTCCGTGAACAATTGGATGCATACACGGATGATAGTTTACATCATTCTGTTTTGTATACGGAAAAACATATTGCCGGTAACACAAAAAAAGAAATCATCGTCTCCTTTGACTGGAACCGGCATACGGCTCAATATACAAACTTCGACAAAAAACGCAAACCGATAACCATCTTGCCGGGCACCTTTGATCCTTTAGCGGCATTTTATTTTGTTCGCCGGGCCGAGCTTTATCCGGGGGCAATCATTCAGAGACCGATAACCGACGGGAAAAAATGCGTTTTTGGCATGGCCAAGGTCATAAAAAAGGAAAAAATTACCGTACCTGCGGGCACTTTTGATACATACCTGATTGAACCCGAACTCAAGGATGTCGGTGGCGTATTCAAAAAAAGCAAAAATGCCAAAATTCACCTTTGGATTACCGCAGACAGCCGCACAATACCCGTAAAAATAAAAAGCCGGGTTGTCGTCGGTAGTTTCTTAGGTGAACTCACCGCAATCGAATAGTATATTCGCCGTTACGGGATCTTATGGATTGTGTCCGTATAAAAATCGTCTTTTTGCCCAACCGCATCGTTCTGTACACAAATAATCCTCGGGATATCAATCATATGCCTTTATTTTAATGCATGCCTTGGTCTCGAACAAAACACCTCATTTCTGGATGGGCACTATATGATGCCCTGATAACACTTGCACACCGGATATCGAATATGTATACTGACAGGGTAATAAGATCATAAAATTTATAATCAGGAATTACCTGAATTGTGCTGTTTTTAGAAAAAAATCGCGCTATAGGGCTCGCACAAAAAATTAATGAAGACCGAATGAAAAATCGCTCAATTCCGGAATAATTATCATGAATCTTAATCAACTTAAAATTTTTTATATGGCGGCTAAACATGGGA
>CAZFXX010000210.1:0-5828 GCA_964522985.1 uncultured Desulfobacteraceae bacterium | reverse complement strand
CAGGTTGGTTTTTCCCAGGTCTCGCTCTCCTCACGGGTGACCCCCATGGTAAAACTGGTGCCACGGGGCGACACCGCCATGGTGGATGCCTATCTGACACCCATTATTCAGGCCTACCGCAACAGCTTTCGAAAGGGATTTAACGCCGCACGGCAGTTATCTAATATTTGGTTCATGCAATCCGATGGCGGGCTGGTCCGTGATGAAGGATTCACCGGCAGTCGCGCCATTTTTTCAGGACCTGCCGGGGGGGTGGTGGGATATGCCATGACCACATTCAACCGGGAGACAAAAAGCCCTGTGATCGGGTTTGACATGGGGGGCACCTCCACCGATGTTTCGCGGTACGGCGGAGAATATGAAATTGTCATGGGGACTGAAACCGCCGGTGTCCGCATACAGGCCCCTCAGCTTCACATCCAGACAGTTGCCGCCGGCGGTGGTTCCCGGCTGTTTTTTGAAAGCGGCATGTTCCGGGTGGGGCCCGAATCGTCAGGGGCCCACCCCGGGCCGGTTTGCTATCGAAAAAAGGGCCATTTATCACTGACCGATGCCAACCTTGTGTTAGGGCGAATTCAGCCGGACTATTTTCCCTGCATTTTCGGCGTTTCCAAAGACCGGCCCCTGGACCTTGACATCGCCCGCAAGGCCCTTGGCAGCCTGTCCGAAG
Organism: uncultured Desulfobacteraceae bacterium; assembly: GCA_964522985.1. Classification (GTDB taxonomy): domain Bacteria; phylum Desulfobacterota; class Desulfobacteria; order Desulfobacterales; family 4572-123; genus 4572-123. Next base: position 5,158 of record CAZFXX010000210.1, on the reverse strand, counting down.
AAATCAATGCTTTTTATCAAAAAAAAGGGAACCGGTCCATGAGTGTGGAACAGGTGGCCCTGGGTTATGTGAATGTGGCCAATGAAGTGATGGTGCGTCCCATCAGGGAAATTTCCGTCATGCGCGGTTTTGATGTCCAGGAGCATGTGCTGGCCACATTCGGGGGCGCCGGTGGGCAACATGCCTGCGCCATTGCCAGAAGCCTGGGTATAAAACGTATTTTTATTCACCGATTTTCCGGAATTTTATCGGCCTATGGTATGGGCCTTGCCGACGTGGTGGTGGAAAAACAGGCACCATCCGGCCATAAATATCGGAAGTCCGACCTGCCTGCAGTGGTCAATGCCTTGCAGGCACTTGCACAAGATGCTGAAAAGGATCTGATGGGGCAGGGCGTCGAGACGGATACCATTATCACCACCGCTTACCTGAATCTTCGCTACAGCGGCACAGATACTGCCATGATGATCGCAGCACCGCCGGATGGAGACTATGGCCGTGCATTTCGCACCGCTTATCTCAGGGAGTTCGGTTTTGAACTCAAAGACAGGCAACTTCTCATCGATGATTTCAGGGTTCGTTCCTGCGGGGGATCTGGAGAATTTAAAAAGATTCCGCTGGCCAGGGCCACTAAAAATGCCGCTCCCATGGTTACCCGGCCGGTTTATTTCAATAATGGATGGCGTGATACGCCCATTTACCGACTGGCGCAACTCAAGGCTGATCATGTCATACCCGGCCCGGCAATGATCATCAACGACACGTCCACCATTCTCATTGAACCGGACTGCACGGGCAGCATTACCCGTTTTGGGGATGTGGTCATTGATGTAACACCCGAAAAGCAGGCCCTATGGAAAACCGTTGTGGATCCGATTCAGCTGTCCATCTTCAGCAATTTATTCATGTCCATAGCCGAGCAAATGGGCCGGACACTTCAGAAGACGGCCATATCCACCAATATCAAGGAACGACTCGATTTTTCCTGTGCCTTGTTTGGCCCCGATGGTGAACTGGTGGCCAACGCACCGCACCTGCCCGTCCATTTAGGGGCGATGAGCGAAGCGGTCAAGGCCCAGATTCGCATAAACCGTGACTACCTGCACCCCGGAGATGTGCTGTTATCCAACCACCCTGCAGCAGGGGGCAGCCATCTTCCGGATATGACGGTAATCACGCCGGTATTTATGGACGGGTGCATCATTTTCTGGGTGGCATCAAGGGGACATCACGCCGATATCGGCGGGATCACACCGGGGTCCATGCCACCGGGTTCCCACACCTTGGATGAAGAGGGCGCATGTATCACCTCTTTTAAGCTGGTGGGAAACGGTTCGTTCCAGGAAAAGGGGCTCATTGCCCTGCTCCAGGCCCCGGCGAAAAAAAAACCGGCTGCCGGACGTCCGGCCATCAGCGGTTCAAGACGTATTCCCGACAACCTCTCCGATCTCAGGGCCCAGGTGGCCGCCAACCAGAAGGGCATCGACCTGGTCCTGGAAATGGTGGAAAAATACGGCCTTAAGATGGTCCAGGCCTATATGGGGCATATCCAGAATGCCGCAGCCCAGGCGGTGCGGGACCTCCTGCGCCGGCTGTCCGCTGATAAGGGGTTGAACGCCATGGATACGGTACGGGCCGTGGATTATATGGATGACGGCAGTCCCATCGTGCTGAATCTGACCATTGACCGACATCAGGGCAGCGCCGTGTTTGACTTTGGGGGAACCGGATGTGAAGTGCTGGGAAACTGGAATACCCCCAGGGCCGTCACTAAATCGGCCATCCTGTATGCCCTGCGGTGTCTCATCGAAAAAGACCTGCCCCTGAACAACGGCTGTCTCATTCCCATTGATATCCGGATACCCGAAGGCTGCCTGCTGGCGCCGTCCGTAGAAGCGGCGGTGGTGGGCGGCAATGTCCTCACGTCCCAGCGGATCGTGGACGTGATTTTCAAAGCCTTCGGGGCCGCTGCCGCTTCCCAGGGCTGCATGAATAATTTTACCTTTGGCAATGCACGTTTCGGTTATTATGAAACCATTGGCGGGGGTGCCGGCGCCGGACCCGGCTGGCACGGCGAATCCGGCGTTCACACCCATATGACCAATACGCGCATCACGGATCCGGAAATTCTTGAAAGAGACTACCCGGTGTTACTGCGCCGATTTTCCATTCGTAGCCAATCCGGGGGCGCTGGCGCCTACCACGGTGGAAACGGCATGGTCCGGGAGGTGGAATTTCTCGAACCCATGACAGCTGCGATCCTTTCCGAAAGGCGGGTTCACCCCCCCTATGGCCTCAACGGGGGTAGGGCGGGAAGCTGTGGAAAAAATTTGCTGATCCGGAAAAACGGTAAAAAAATCAATATGGGCGGCAAGTGCGAGGTACATGTGGAAAAGGGCGACAGCATTCGGATTTTGACCCCGGGTGGCGGCGGGTATGGCATGCGGAAATGAGCCGGCAGCTAAAAAAGTTCCATAACGGAAATCGCAGCGGTTAACGGTTGCCAAGACCCTTTAATCCGATCGGCGGACGGCCCGGAAAGCCGCAGGTGCTATCTTTTCAGCATCGGTGCCGGCGCCATCAGGGGCCCGTGATTATCCCGCTGCTGTGGGGTAAAGATTTTGTTTGTCCTGGATTCAAGGGCCAGGGCCGCTGTATTTTTTTCGTAAAAAGAAGCGGGCTCATATTGCCAGCCGGCATCCAGTCGGCGCTGCTCTTTTATCAGGCTTCGATAAATATACCTGCCGATGACCGGTCCTGCCATTCGGGTTCGGAGGCCGAATTCTGAGCAGAGGTCTTTGAACAGCCGGCTCATTTTTTGGAACATGGCCGTATCATGGCGGTAGTACCGTCTCATGGCCCAGACGGCTCCGGCATAAGTGGTTTTCAGCGACTTTACTTCCCAGGCAAAGCGCTTTTGAATGCGCGGGTCCGGACAATTTTTATACCGCTGCCATCCGGTGAGAAGGGTCCGGGTCAGCCGGGCCAGACTCGGTCCGTTGACCTTAAAATCCTGTGTAAACGCCTTTAACAGAAAGCCTTGTTCCAGGCCATTTTTGATATGCCGGTGCCGGTAATTGAAGCGGTACTGGCCATGGGCATCCGCCGGCGGGAAATCCGCCTCGTCCAGCAACGTCCCCATTTTTTTATGGTGTTCATACAACGGGGTTCCCGGGTTTGGCGTGTACAGCATAAACTGGTGAAAATCCGAGTTGTGACTGACGGCATGGGCGATGACCGCATCGATATTTTCAGGGGTATGGTCTTCCAGGCCGATGATGGAAGAGCCCAGAACGCGGATGCCGTGGGACTGCATCTCCCTGATCAACTCCCGGGTATCGATATCCTGGAGCTTACGGTAATTGCTGCTCTTTCCCTCGATGCCCATCCAGACCCATCCGATGCCCATCCCCACGATCTGTTCCATGGTGTAGGAGCGCACGACCCGGGCCGAACTGAACACATTTAAAAGCCAGCTTTTGTTATTTGCCTGCATCAGTTCCAACAGCCTGAGGGCGCGTTTGCGGTGGATCAGGAAATTTTCATCCAGCACAAAAAAGGATTGTACTTTAAGTGTTTTTTCGAGCTGACACATTACGTCAAACAGCTCGTCTCCGGTTTCGTAAAAATTGACGAATTTGCCCTTGCCCCCGAACAGGGCCGAGGTGGAGCAGAAATTACACCCCACCGGGCACCCCACCGAAGGAATGAGAATGGCGGCGGTATCGCCGGGGTTATCCGGCAACGTGATCCCCATGGTCCGGGCTCCGAAGGCCGAGTAGGCCATGGGATGCTTCACCTGCGCCGTCACATCCTGGCCGAGAAACCGCCGGAACCATTTTACCCCGTCCCCTTTGACAATATGATCGGCATCAATGATCTCATCAATGCCCCCCTTGTTGGAGATGTGCCCCCCCACCACAATGGTGGCATCGGGCTGGTATTGCCGGATCAGCTGGCACATTTTTTTGACCTTTTCCACATTGGGAATAATGGCGCTGATGCCGATGATGTCATAGGCACTCTGCTTGAGCTCCTGGATAAAGATACCCATGGAGGGAAAATCCAGGAGGGTACAGGGCCCTTCGATGTTGGACTGGAGCAGCAGCAGACCAAAGGAGCGGTGAAACATGCGCAGGGAAAAGGGGCCTTGAACCCTTGTCACCTGGTTCTGGTAGAGTTCCATGGGATTGATGGCCCGGCTGCCATATTGATTATCCTGGGCAAAGGGTCCGAATACACTGGACAGCAGAACTTTGGCCTGGGTGCCTTTAGGATGGATGGCATATGGTGTCTTCATTTTTTATCTCCTTGAATGTAATGGGCGCAATATATTTGTTGAATGTGGAGGTACGCTACCGGAAAATTATCGTAAAGGACAGGTATAATTACCTGTTTTACAAAAGTATTACATTGCCGCATGTATTGGGTTTCGAATTGTCCGGCGGTAGTGCTTTGTCCATACTTGTCAAGCTGAAAGCGAAACATATCGACAGTTCCAGGATGGTTATTCGTGTGGAGCAGGGCAAAGACAGAAAGGATCGTTTTACGATTCTTTCACAGCAGTTGTTAAAAGAACTGCGTATCTACTGGAAAGCATGTCGCTCGGAGAACTGGCGGTTTTCTACAAAGAATTCTACACGGCACATAGCAATCACCACAGCTCAACGCATTTATTAAGGGGCAAATCTACTCTTGACTCTTGTGGCCTAAATTGTTAATTTATAATTCATGTCACGTCCTATTAGGATAACTTATCCCAAGGCCTGGTATCATGTTATGAACCGAGGCCGCAGAGCGGAGAATATTTTTTTAGAAAAATTCGATTACAAAATGTTTGTCGCACTGCTTCAGGAGACCTCGGAGGCGTGGAACATTCGAATTGCTGCATACTGCCTGATGCCAAGCCATTATCACCTGCTCGTCCATACGCCTGAAGCCAATATTTCTCGCGCCATGCGACATTTAAATGGTGTATATACGCAACGCTTTAACAGCCGGCATCATTTGGATGGCCCTCTTTTTCGTGGTCGATACAAATCCATTTTGGTCAGTGGCGACAGCTATCTTCTTCAATTAGTGCGTTACATCCATCGAAACCCTTTAAAAGCAGGCATTGTTGAAGATATGAAGGCATATCCCTGGAGCAGCCATAAAG
>CAZFXX010000209.1:0-5857 GCA_964522985.1 uncultured Desulfobacteraceae bacterium | reverse complement strand
TGGCATGCTTCAGCCAGGCTGGATCGCCTGTACTTTCAAAAAGATCGAGAAGCCCGGCAATAAAGAAGGCATAGTCGTCAAGATAGGCGTTGTGGCGCATCCGGTGTTGATGGCTTTCAACATTTTGTATTCCGCATCGGGCATCTGGACACCAAACAGATCAACAACATTCAAATTTCCATTTCCAGTTGTTCCGGCCATGGTGATTGTACTGGACAAAATCAAACTTAGCGTAACGATAAAAATAATTTTTGTTTTCATAGCAGCACCCTCCTGAATTTTATTCTACCTTTCGAAATTAAATTGAACATGAACCATCATTCATATTAGAAATAATATACGAACTCATGCTCACTTTGTCAACAACAAAATTGAACTAAAGTTCATTTTATTGACAAAAGGTATAAAAGGGATATAAAATATAAATTTTTAAAAGAGAGGGAAGCTGTGACCTGCAAAGAAACCAAAATACGCGTTCCCCAGCAAAACCGTGGTATCAAAACCCGCAACCGAATTCTTGATGCAGCCAAAAAATTGTTTCCCGAAAAGGGGTTCCACGGAACCAATTCAAAACAGATTGCAGCCGAAGCCGGCGTTTCAATCGGCAGTTTCTATTCCTATTTCAAAAACAAAAAAAGACTGTTTGTCGAAGTGTTCCGGGAATATGAAACAGATCGGATCATGCAGATCGTTGCCGGCCAGATATCCCCCGAAGAAGAGGATAAGGCGGCTAAGCACGATATTGTGCGCAGCATCGTTCAGCCGATTCTCGACGCGCACGACATGTCGCCGGCGTTTCACCGCGAAGCCATAGCAATGTGTTATACCGACCCGGAGATCGAGGCCAACTATAAGGAAGTAGAGCGCAAATCGGTGGAACAACTGGCTGCTCACCTGCGGCGGATCAATCACAAACTGCGAATCGAGGACATCGATGCCGCTGCCCTGGTCATATGTATCGCCATTGAAGAGGTGGTACACGCCATCAAACTGTTCGAATGTTATCTGCCTGAAAAACGGGTGGTCAACGCCCTGACCGAAATGATCTACCGCTACCTGTTCGATTTTTCTCAAAGCGATGCCGGGGAGACGAAAATAGAAATATGATGGCCATACTTTCCAAAAATCCAAAATAGCCGTTTACATGGATGAGACCCTATGAAAACAAAAAAAAGTATCACTACAGGACATGCCCGTTTTGGGCGGCAGCGAAAACATCCTTTTGGTTGACGATGAAGAGCCGATTGTCAAAATGGAGCAGCAGGCCCTCGAACGGCTGGGATATCGGGTAACCGTGCACACGGGCAGTGTAGACGCCCTTGAAACATTCAAGGCCGATTCCGATGCATTTGATCTGGTTATAACCGACATGACCATGCCCAATATGACCGGTACCCGGCTTGCAGGGGAAATCAAAAAAATCCGGCCGGATATTCCGGTGATTTTGTGTACCGGCTTCAGCTATCAGGTAAACAGTGAAAAAAACAGGGCGCTGGGGATTGAAGGGTATGTCATGAAGCCTGTAATAACGAAAGAGATTGCTGCGGTGATTCGGAAGGTGCTGGCTGTATGATATATAAATCGGCAATTGTCTTGATCTATGACGCGATTTGTGGCGATTATTAAAGTTTAAATTAGATTTTACTGGTCCTGAAGGATACCCTGTTTTAATGTTTTTGTTATTTTTCGACAGGCCGAATATTCAGGGATAAAACGATGATCATCGGATTAGATGTCGGCGGCACCCATGCGGATGTGGTACTTTTAGGAAAAAAAGGCCTCATCCGGGAAGTGAAGGTGCCCACCGACGCGGAAAACCTTTTTGACACGGTGCTTACCGGTCTTGATCAAATTACCAAAGGCATCAACCCGTCGGATATTCACCGGATGGTTCTCAGCACCACACTGACCACCAACGCCGTTATACAACAGCAAACAGCCACGGTGGGAATGATCGTATCCGGGGGACCGGGTCTTGATCCGGAATCCTTCCGTACCAACAAGGACTACTATCCGGTAACCGGGTCCATCGACCATCGCGGACGGGAAATCGAGCCCATAGACCCTGAGCAGATCAAAAAAATATCCAGTGTTCTTGCAAAAACCGGTATCCGCAATGTCGGCGTTGTCTCTAAATTTTCAATACGCAATCCCGAGCACGAGATACTAATCGCCCGTCTACTGGGCCGATCCTTTGAAAAAATCTTTTTAGGTCATCAGGTATCTGGCAATTTGAACTTTCCCCGGCGGATTGCCACTACCTATCTAAATGCAGCGGTCTATCCGATTCATAAGAATTTTTTCAATGCCGTCAAAAAATCCCTTAAAAAAAAGGGACTCAATGTACCGATTCATGTACTGAAAGCCGACGGCGGCACCATGAGCTTTGACGCTTCCATGAATTTCCCGGGTCAAACCATCTTTTCCGGGCCAGCCGCCAGTGTGATGGGATCCCTTGCCTTTGCCCCGGACGAGGAGGACAGCCTTGTGCTGGATATCGGCGGCACCACAACCGACATGGCCGTCTTGATCAATCAGGTTCCCCTTCTGGCCCCCCTGGGCATTAACCTCGGCCCCTACAAAACCCTTATCCGCTCTCTGGAAACGCAATCCATCGGCATCGGCGGCGACAGCGCCGTAGCCGTTAAAAACGGTCGGATCACCATCGGGCCTCAACGGCTCGGCAAACCGGCTGCCTTTGACGGACCGGTCCCGACCCCTTCGGATGCCCTGCTGGTGCTGGGAATGATGAAACACGGCGATCGGAAAAAGGCTGCCGGAGGCCTGGAAGACATCGCCCGACAAATCGGCCATGGCCTTGAAGACACGGCCATGGAGATATTTGATCTGGCATGCAGAACAATTCTGGGAAAAGCCGGGTCCATGATCGATCATATTAACAGCAAACCGGTCTACACGATCCATGATCTCCTGGAAGGACATACGGTCAAGCCGAAAAAAATGCTGGTACTGGGTGGACCTGCCCTTCATTTTGCAAAACACCTTGAAAAAATTTCCGACTATGAGGTAGGTGTCGTCCCCAGGTGGAAGGTTGCCAATGCCATCGGCGCGGCCCTGGCGCGGACCACCTGTGAAGTAACGCTTTTTGCCGATACGCAGCAGGGCATCATTGCCGCTCCCGAAGAAAATTTTTTCGACAGCGCGGCCTACTCATTTTCAAAAAAAGACGCTGTCAGACAAGCCTGCCGTCTGCTTGAACAAAAGGCCATACAGATCGGATCTCACACGGAAGACCTTGAAATAGAGGTCATCGAGGATATGGAATTTAATATGGTCCGTGGTTTCAATACCACCGGGAAAAATATCAGGGTCAAAGTGCAGGTCAAACCGGGACTGATCCATGGATATGATCCCATTGCCGGGATGCTGATGGCTGAGATGTGAATGGGGCATACAACGGATTGACTGATTTTACGTAAAAATAGATAGCATACCGTAATTATTCAATTTTAAATAACGATGACCATGGGAGCAATTCATGCTGCAGGCCAGACATAAAACCGGGATCGTTTTTTTCCCGGCATTCGACTGGGCCATCAGCCCGACCCACCCCGAAAGAGAAGAACGGCTGCTCTACACCCAGGACCAGGTATTTGAAGAGGGTCTTTTGGATATTCCCGGTATCCAAGAATTCAAACCGGATATAGCCAACATCCGGGATATCCAGAGGGTGCACTTCTGCGTTCCCGACCCCTGGAGTGTTATGACCGAATCGCATTTTATCAGCGCCGGCGGGGCCAAAACCATTGCCATGGCCGTGATGGACAAAAAAATAGACAGGGGCTTTGCCTTGGTCAGACCGCCCGGTCATCACGCCATGCGCGTCGTTCATGGGTCCCGGGGATTCTGCAATGTAAATATCGAAGCCATCATGATCGAATTTATACGCGAAGCATATGGTATTGACAAGGTCGCTATCGTGGATACCGACTGTCATCACGGTGACGGCACTCAGGATATATACTGGCATGATCCCGACACGCTCTTTATTTCCCTTCACCAGGACGGCCGCACCCTGTATCCCGGTTCCGGCTTTACAGATGAACTGGGAGGCCCCAACGCCATTGGCACGACCCTGAATATCCCCTTGCCGCCCCACACCTCCGAGGAGGGCTTTTTATACACCATCAGCAATGTGGTTCTGCCTGTTTTGGATGATTTCAAGCCGGACATTATTATAAACTCCGCAGGGCAGGACAATCACTATGCCGATCCTATCACCAACATGAATTTTTCGGCCCAGGGGTATGCGAAGATGACGGAACTGCTGCAACCCGATATAGCGGTTCTGGAAGGTGGATATTCCATAGAAGGCGCCCTGCCCTACATAAATGTCGGTATCATTCTGGCAATGGCCGGAATTGACTACAGCAAGGTAAAAGAGCCCACTTATGATCCTGAAACATTGCGCCAGAATTCCAATGTCACCCGATGGATTTCAAAGACAGGGGAAACCATCCTGAATAGCTGGCAAAACAGGCATCGCAGCCGGGAACGTTTCAGCAGGGGGAAAAAGTTTGCTGAACGCTCCCGGAATATTTTTTATGACACCGACAACATTACCGAAACGCAAAATGAAAAAATACGGATTTGTATCGATTGCCCAGGCGCATTGCGGATTGACTCAACCTCAAGCAGGGGGTTTCACATCATGGCGGTCCATATTCCCAGAAAAGCCTGCACCAAATGCCGTGAGACAGGATACAAATGGTTTGATTCGGCAGACAAATATACCTATGATCTAATCTTGCTGCAAGATCGGACAACAGGGAAATTTCTTGAGAAAAAAGCAGGCTGAAACCTTTTGATCGATTTCAAATTAACCGCCATAAAGTCCCGCCTGAACCAGAGAGCCCTCATCATCCAGGCCATACGGGATTTTTTTATCCAAAACGATTATCTGGAAGTGGAAACACCCTGCCGGATTCCGGCCCCGGCACCGGAAAGCCATATAAACGCCCAGCGATCGGGTGACTGGTACCTGCAAACCTCGCCGGAGCTTTGCATGAAACGTCTCCTTTCCGCCGGGTATCTGAAAATTTTCCAGATCTGCAAATGCTTCCGACAAAACGAAAGCGGTCAGCGCCACCTGCCGGAGCTGACCATGCTCGAATGGTACACGGCAAACCGTGATTACAGCCACATGATGAATCAATGTGAAGAACTGATATTATTCGTGGCCTCACCTGCGGGCCGGGCCAAGGACTTTGTCTATCAGGGCAAACCCGTTGATCTGACGCCACCATGGGATAGGATAACGGTGGCGGACGCCTTTGACCGATTTGCATGCATCTCATTGGAAAAAGCCCTGGCAAGCGATTGTTTCGATGAGGTCATCGCCCTTGAGATAGAGCCGCATCTGGGGGTCCGAAAACCACTTTTTCTCTATGATTACCCGGCCTGTTGTGCCGCCCTTGCCCGGCGCAAACCCGGCAATCCGGATATAGCCGAGCGTTTTGAACTGTATATCTGCGGTATTGAGCTGTGCAATGCCTTCAGCGAATTAAATGATCCATTAGAACAGCGAATGCGTTTTGAAGCCGAGCAAAAGCAGCGCCGCAATTCAGGAAAAAAAAATTCCCCCATGCCGGAAAAATTTTTAACGTCCCTTTCACACATGCCGCCGGCCACCGGCAATGCCCTGGGCATCGACCGGCTGATCATGCTGCTAACCGATGCGCCTGATATTGACGACGTGGTAGCCTTTACGCCCGAATCGCTTTAGGCCGACACCGCGTCAGAACAGCAAACGTCACCACACCGACAACCATCATCAGTGACCCACCGGCAAAGGCCTGCCGGAGTTGAAACATATCCATCATCAAGCCGCCCATAA
>CAZFXX010000208.1:0-5870 GCA_964522985.1 uncultured Desulfobacteraceae bacterium | reverse complement strand
TATTAAGGGTAAAAACAGTATGCTCCAAGAGCAAATAAGGCTGGCGAAAGTTGCAGCCAAAACCACTTCAAAAATCCTTATTGTCGGAGAAAGTGGAACCGGTAAAGAGCTGTTTGCACAGGCAGTTCATAATTTTAGCCAACGAAGCAATCAACCCTTTATAGCGATTTCCTGCGCCGCAATACCCAGAGATCTTATTGAATCTGAGTTTTTCGGTTATAAAGGAGGGGCATTTACGGGCGCCCGGCAGAATGGCATGATGGGAAAATTTGAACTTGCCAATAAAGGCACCTTATTTCTGGATGAAATTAACTCCTTGCCCTTGGAATTGCAGTCTAAACTGCTTAGAGCGCTGCAACAAAACAAAATCATGAAATTGGGCGATACCAGCGCCATTCCAGTAGACGTTAGGGTTATCTCCGCCAGTAACATCGATCTGCTGAATGAAATTAAAAATAATAATTTTAGAGAAGACCTTTATTATCGGCTCAATGTAATTGAACTTTTTATTCCTCCTCTCCGGATAAGAATTGATGACTTAGAGATGCTGATCAGCCATATTTTGGAACGGCGATGTCGGGCCATGGGAATTAGAAAACCTAAAATATCCCAAGGGGTATTAGAAATTATGATGGCCTATTCCTGGCCAGGCAACATCCGTGAATTAGAAAACTGTATTGAAAGAGCACTCCTTTTATCTCAAGGTAAAACCATCTGTAAAGCGCATTTATCCATGAGGTCCACCGAAGAACTCAACAGTTCTGAACCTTCGCCGGTATCCCTTCGCAAGAGCTCCAAAGTATTGATCGAAGCCGCATTGAAAAAAAACGGCGGAAATGTCACTAAGGCTGCAAGAATGTTAGGAATATCCAGGCCCACTTTGTATCGTAAAATGAAAGAGTTTGGTCTCTTTTAGTCGCGTAAGCATGCAGCAAAAAAGGCTCCTCGCTGTTTCGTACGGGGCTATATATCGGCTGATCTTACAAAAAAAAGATTTTACAATTCGACATTCCCTGATAGATATTCGATATTAAATCAGTATGTTAAATAAATAGACAGCGTTATCTCAATAAGGAGAACAGCCATGTTCATGTCACTAATAAGAAACAGAAGAAGCGTCCGCAATTATACCCATCGACCTGTAGAGAAGGGGAAAATTGATATTCTGGTGGAGGCGGCCCTGCGTGCGCCCTCATCCCGAAGCGTTAATCCGTGGGAATTTATCGTGGTCACGGACAACTCCCTGCTGGAAAAAATCTCTCTGGCCAAACCACACGGTTCGGCATTTTTAAAAAACGCCCCTTTGGGCATCATTGTCTGCGGAGACAGCGAAAAATCCGATGTCTGGGTTGAAGATACGGCCATCGCGTCGATATTCCTAAACCTGGCGGCCGAATCCCTGGGGCTGGGCAGTTGCTGGATTCAAATCAGGAAAAGGATGCATGACGACCATTGCACCGCCGCTGAATATATCGCCGATCTGCTGAATATTCCATCCCGCCTGACCATCGAATCCATCGTTGCGGTGGGATATGCGGAGCAGAAAAACGCACCGCATGCCGTGGAGACGCTGCAATATGAAAAAATGTATTACAATCGGTATGGAACCCGGTAAAAACTTATTATAAACGTTGAAGCGCTATGCGATACGCCCTGGGGAATGGAAGGTGAATTTATCCGAACCAATTTCAAAACACCCCCTGTTGTCCAATCTCTGCGTCAGGTCTCTGCGTCAGGATCGGATTTTTATTTCAATGTAAAATTCACCCGGCTACCCTGTTTCCGGGTGTCTTGATTTGAATCAACCACCTCGGGCTGAATAATAAAAATCCGGTCTTGCGTTATCTTGCCGCTTTTCAGCAGAAAAGCCTTGACATGACGGGCCCTTTCATGGGCCAGTTGACTCATATCATCTCCGGTGATCAGGATATTTGTATAAAGCAGTTTTTCCATCTCGCTTGCCGTCAGGGTTTTTATTTCTCCGGTTTCATTGCGCGGTTTGGCAAATGCGGCCGCCTCATATGCCATGGCCAGCAGTCCTTTATATTCATCCGGTGTGATACGGACATCCGCGATAGACACGGCCGTAGCGCCCTGCTGCAGCATGGTTTTTAATTTTTCCGCCTTGAGCAGATTATCAAAACGGTTATGTCTGATTTTTGAGCTGTCTCTGACGGAATCAGCTGTTCCCTGAATTTCCAGTTGTAGAGATGGCCGGTCATAAAGGGCCTGGGCCAGGGTGGTCAATTTTTTCGCCTGATCATCGGTGATCAAAAAATCACCGTCCTCAAATTCCACATGGCTGATCTCTTCACCACCGCCGAATACGGAAGAAAGTAACGCAAACGGTGACGTAATGGCCTTGGTAATCAGGTTGACAACGGCTTTGAAGACGATACTCCCCAGACTGAATTTCGGATCAGAAAGATCCCCTTGTACCGGGAGATTAATATCGATTTTACCGCTGCGATCCGTCAAAAGAGAAATGGCCAGGCCCACTGGAAGAGATGTCGCATCCGGGCTGTTCACCTTTTGTCCAAGGGTCAGCTGATCGAAAATAATCCGATTTTTACCCTTTAATTTATTATCGGCCACCGCATACTGCAACTGAAAGTTCAATTTTCCCTTTTGAAGGGTATAGCCGAGGTACTTGCCGGTGTAGGGGGTAAATGGACTCATCTCGATATCTGAAAAATCGACCTTAAGATCCACGAAAAGGTCCTTGCTCAACGGGTTGATGGCGCCGGTTATTTCAAGAGGCGCATAATTGTCCAGACGGCCCTTGACCAAAACATCTCCCCGGGCCCCGGCAGACGACGAAAGTTCGGATATCCGTCCGCCCAGATCCATGAGTTCGGCATTGAAATTCGGCTGAATATAGCGATCCGAGAATTTTATCCGTCCCCCCTGCAGGGTGATGCTGCCGATCTTGATGGGCAGCGGCCCTTCATCCTGACGGTCATCTGTAGATGTCTGTTCGGGTTCGGGCTGCTGTTCAGGCACCTGTTTTTCTTTTTCATCAATGACCTGGGCCAGGTTAAGGGTACCATCGGAGTTGACAATCAAGCGGGCATAGAAATCCGAAAGGGCAATGTTACCCAGAAAAATCCGGGTTGGATTCACGGAAATGTTCAAATCCGCCAGGTGCAGGGCGCCCCAGTTGATAAAATCCCGGGCCATCTGCCGATCCAGCGAGGCAAACCGATTCAAAGCGGCCCACCCCTTATAGGTAAGCGAAAGCTTTTCACCCGGGGCCTGTGTCATCGACATCTTCCCGTCAGTGCTGAACCGACCGTCCGTCATCAGTATTTTTATCTTATCGGCCAGGTAAGGCTGAAAACGGCTGATTTGAACACCGTTTGCATTGACTTTTAGATCGACTTCAAGCGGATTCACGACCACGCTTCCTTCGGCCGCCAGTTTACCCTGCTCTTCAACAGAAAGATCCAGCGATACCTTGCCGCGCTGACCGGCCCGGGTGCTGAGTCCGGCACCGGCCAGTGTGATGTAATTCAGCTTGAAACGAACCGGTTCAGAGGGTATCAGGTCTTCCGCTTCAACAGTGCCGTTTTCACACTTTACATCTTCCAGCGTGACCTGCCAGAGGGACTTTTCTTCCGGGGCCGTCTTTGGCAACGGCGCATTTTTCCCAGATGCCGCCATGGCAAACAGGCGTTTTAAATTAATTTCACCCCGGGCCGAACGGCCCACAAAAAGATATCCGTCTTTCACGGATAGGGAGCCGATACCCAGCAGGTGGCCAGAAATATCGAGCCGGGTATTTTTCACGGCCAGGGCAGGAAGGGTCAAAAATAACTGCTGGTTTACGGGATCTGTCAATTTTACGGCAGAAAGCGACAGATGTGTGTTGGATAAGGTAAATTTCTGCTGTGGATCTTTTTTATATTGATAATTAAATCCGAGAGTCGCTGTGCCGTCCGTTACACCGAACTGAATATGTTTTTCATAATACGGCGCATATTTTGGCAGAGAAATATTTTCAAGCACCAGCATGCCGTCACTGGTAAAGGGCTTCAGGGAAAATCGGGTACTGCCGTTTAAGGTCTCTCCGGATTTCGTTTTCAAATCCAGTGTAACCAGGGCGCTTTTCCCCGGGAGGGTGCTGAAATTTTTAATCGTCAGATCCAGCGGAGACAATTGGGTGCTAAAGGCACTTCCGCGGGAGGCATCGGTAAATGTAACCGTTGCCCTATTTACCTTACAATGATCCATCTGCAATGACCCTGCGGCCGGTTTCTCATCTGTTTTTTCCGGGGACGTATCCGCCCCGGAGTTGGGTAAAAAATGAGCCAGGTTCAGCTGGCCCGTTTCGGAAATATCCGCATTCAGCTCCGGTGCATCCATGGTTACACGGGTGAGGTGGAATTGTCGTTTCAAAAGTTCCGACGGTGCCATGGAAACCGAAAGCATGGGTATCGAGGTCAACACCCGGCCCTGTAAATCAGAGATTACGGCATCGGAAAGATCGGCCCGTCCCTTCAGTGTAAAATCAGGCAGCCCGTTTTTTTCCTGTTGATAGGAAAAATTGATATCGGTATCCAGGGTTGCGGATTGGATCTGAATTCCGGGCGGCAAAGCCGCATAGGGAAGATATTGGGGAATTTGAATTTTTTTTATACCGACACCAAACACGGCCTGCAACGTGTCGTCAAACGGCCGTATTTTGCCGTTTATGCTGACAGGGGAGCCGTTCAGCATACCGGCAAGGCGAATCCGGGTATCCTTTTTTTTATCCCGGGGCAGGCTGGATAGAGACGAAACCTCCAGATCAATATCCTTAAACCGGTGGCTGGATGCTTTGGCATGGTCAATAAAGACGACCTTTCCGTTCTTTATTTCAGCATGCTGCAAAAAAAATGGGGAAAAAGCACCGGGCGTATTTTCCGCCTTGTTTTCCGGGGTTGGAAAAAGATCGGAAATATTTAATTTTTCTGCCTTGCTGCGGACCAGACGAATGGCAGGTTCTGAAATCGCAACCGTTTTGACCACCAGGGCTCTTTTGAAAAGAGAAGAAAGCTGAAGATCGATGATTATCTCTTTGGCCGCCGTCAACGTTTCACCGTCGCGGTCCCTGACCATTAATCCTTTTACCTGAACAGTAAACGTATAGGGATTGACATTGACATCCGCCACGGTGACGTCCCGATGCAACGCAATGGATCCCTTGTCCGTCAAAACAGCCCGGACGATCAGCGGCACGACTATGAAGCCCGTAACCGTATAGAACAGGAAAAACACAACCAGTCCGGCCAGCACCTTCCGGGTTCGTGACAGACTGCGCATCTTCGCCAGGCCCTGTGATAATCTTGATTGATTCATAGCAGCCGCCTTCCGGGTTTAATTTTTTGTCGATAAAGCAAAAGCGATGATTAAGGATATTTCACCTTGATAAAATCTACGATACGGACTGTGCCGGCGGTTTTTCTGGCAATGGCGATAATTTTGCTTTTCTGCACCGAGGTTTTGACAATCCCCGAGAGTGTAACCACGCCTTTGACGGAATCCACGTCAATATTCAACGCGCGTATGCCCGGCTCCGAAAGCAGCCGGGTTTTAATTTTACTGACGATCACCTTGTCATCCATACTTTGGCCGATTGTTTTGTTCCCTACCTGCAGGCTGCTCCTGACCGATTTTACGCCCGGCACGCCGCGGGTGATTTCAATGGCCCGTTGGACTTCGGCACTGGTTTTAACAATCCCGACCAGTACGACATTGCCGTTGGTCGTATCCACATCTATTTTTCTGGCCTTGACTACGGAATCTTCGATCATCCGGGTCTTGATCTTGGTGGTAATGGCGGTATCATCCCAGATCCTTCCAACGCTCCGTTCATCCGTACCGGTTTT
>CAZFXX010000207.1:0-6004 GCA_964522985.1 uncultured Desulfobacteraceae bacterium | reverse complement strand
ATTCAATTTTCACTATTCACTTTTCAATTATACCGGTTACCTCATGCTTTATTTTGTACATAAAAAACAAGAATTTCAGAATTTAGATACTAAGAGATAAGGTTGACTATATTCATGGAAAAGCAATCAAGCCAGTTGTGTTTATTCGAAGACCTAAAACATCTGGAAAAAAGGACGGCGTTATCCGAACTTATGGCAGCCTGGGAGAAAGAAACGGCCCCCTCATTAAAAGAAAAGTTAAAAACAATAATTATCGCAATGATTGAAATAAAAGAAAGACAGGCCTTTCTTGCCCGCTATCGACTTAGAGAATTTGATACATGGAACAAGGTATTAACAGATGATGAAGGGGCTGCAGCACAGGCACATAAGGCTGAATTTTACAAGCCCAATCTAATCCTGACGCTCTACGAAAACAATGGTTGTCTTCCTGCCCTTGAAGCCATTGCCAAGACACTCGCAAGGGTCAAAGATAAATTGTCCCTTGCGGATTATAAATTGACCGCATCCAAGCGATTTCGACATGACACGACTATCCGGTTTTTAGCAAACTCATTGAAAAAACAGGAAATTTTAAGTAAAAAGAAGAAGTATAAAAACAAGTATTGGGTCCTTACCGAAAATGGGAAGGATTATGCTAAAAAAATAGCAGATTAGTTGTATTTGGGGTACATTCCTCAGGTACAGGAGTGAAATGGCCATAAAATATTAGACGTGATACAAACCTATTGAACAAAGAAGCTATCCCCCAAAGTCATATTCCTAATGCTGTAATTGAGATACTATGAAAAGTTGTGGATGTTGCTTAACAGCTTGAATAGTTTGAGCAATACCCATGTTTGTGTTATTTGTCAGTATTATTCGTGGAATTGATAGGCGATCAATGGGCGAGCGCATATTTTTTCAACACACCGAGGACATAGTCGATATCGACCCTTGTATGATCGGCATTGATCTGGAAGCGGATTTCCTCGTCCCCCTTGGGCACAACCGGAAAATTTAATCCGGTTGCAAGAATCCCGTGATCTTTAAGCCAGCCTACAATTTCTGCGGTTTGCGGCGTATCCCGGACCATCAGCGGCACCACCGGGTGATCGCCGGAAATCGTCTCAAAGCCTAGATTGACCAGTCCTTTTTCAAATTTACCGGTCATTTTTTGCAGATGTCCAAGCCGTTTAAGACCCGCCGGGCTGTCCAGAATTTCCAGGGCCTTGAGTGATGCGGCGGCTTCGGAACAGGTAATGGGATTGGAATAGATATACATGGGTGCGGTTTCATGGAGATATTCAATCAGGGTTTTTGACCCGACCACATAGCCCCCGTTGACACCGAATGCCTTTCCCAGGGTACCTACCAGTATGTTCACCTTTGTTCCGGTATATTCTTCGGTACCGCGGCCGGTGCCGCCAAAAGCGCCGACCCCGTGCGAATCATCCGCAATGGTGATGACCCCTTCTTCAAACCGGTTCTCGTAATTACGGCAGGTGGGCACTATCCGGTCAAAGGGCGCGTGGTCCCCGCGCATGCTGAAGATGCCGTCGGTAATCACCAGGCAGCGTTGCCCCTTTCCCACGGCTTCCTGCAGCTTGGCTTCCAGGTCATCGATCCGGTTGTGTTTATAGATCAGTTTTGCCGCCGGACGGCTCAACCGCATGGCCTGAATGATGCAATTGTGGTTGAGTTCATCACTGATGATGACGGTTTCGGGCGTTATCAAAGGAGAAATGACGCCTAAACTGGTCACGTAAGCGGAGCTGAAAATCATACCTGCCTGGCGTCCGTGAAATTCGGCCAGTTTTTTTTCCAGCTCGATATGCGGCCGATGGGTGCCGCTGATAAAGCGCACGGCGCCGGGGCCGACGCCGTATTCCTTAGCTGCGGTTTCTTCAGCCATTATCATTTCATCGAGCATGGACATGCCCAGATAGGAGTTGGCGTTCATTTTGATAAATTCCTTGTTACCGTATCCTTCGATCAGATAGCGCGGTCCCTTGTTTCCCGATGCCCTGATCACCTTTTCGATAATCATCTCGGGTCCTTTGTCTCTTCCTGTTGTTCGTAAATCCGTCAGATTTTTCTGCAAAACAGTATCCAGTTTTTCCGATGCCATTTTTTACCTCCTGGTGGGTGCTGTTTTTATAGGCTTTGCTTATTTTTCCATTTTGAGTGCAAATTTGTTGCCAGAATTTTTGTAATCTGTCTGTCCTTAAATTCAAACGGTCATGTCAAAGCAGTCCGTAATTTTTTTACCTGTTACAGCAGATATGGATTTTTTTATATTTTCATCATATTGAGTGCCTGGATGAAAAGTCAATAACAACGTATTTGCAAGACACAGAACGCGTTTTTAAAAAACATGTAAGCGGGGCAATTTTTTTTGATTGACTTGCGCCCGCCTCATGTTATACGGACCTCCATTACCCCGGAAATTCCTTCCGGAAAGGTTTCTTGAGATGAATAGCGCTACGGCGCTACGGGCGCTGCGAGAAAAAAAGCCGCTTTCAGGGGCACCATCAAGCCCCGATAATGGATATGAACATTAGAAAAAACATTTTTCTGGCTTTGATCGGCGGCCTGCTGCTGGGACTTCCCTGGACCGTTTCATCTTGGTTTTTACTAATTTTTATTGCCTGGGTGCCCCTCCTGGCGCTGGAAGAAAAAGTAAGACATCAGGCAAACCCCTATCTCCTGTTTAACTATTTTTTTATTTCTTTTTTGTTGTGGAATATCCTGGGGACCTGGTGGATTTACCGAGCACACCTGGTGGGCGCCATTCTCATCATTTTCGCAAATTCACTTGTACAGACCCTGGTGTTCTGGTCGGCAAGCCGTATCCGGACGATTTTAAGCATCCCCTTATTGTTCCCTTTTCTGTTTATCTGGATGGGGTATGAACATTTTCATCAATCCTGGGACCTGGCCTGGCCCTGGCTGAATCTGGGCAATGCACTGGCCACGGCCCCAAAGCTGATTCAGTGGTATGAGTTTACGGGTGTTCGCGGTGGGACGCTCTGGATCATACTGACAAATTTTGCAGTCTGGAAGGTGGTTAATATTTATCGGGAAAGGCGTACCGGTACAATATTAGGGACCGCAGCGGTACTGCTGCTTTTTTTTGTCCCCATCCTTGTATCCTGGCAGATATTTCAAACTGTTGAAGATGGCGGTGAAACCGTTACCGTGGCCCTGATTCAGCCCAACCTGGATCCTTATACGGAAAAATTCATACCGGGAAAACAGGCCCGGCACCTGGAAGCGTTTTTTAAGGCAGCCGATGCTGTCTGTGATGATGAAACCCAGTATCTGCTGGGTCCTGAAACACTTATTGTACAGCAAATTGACGAGAAAGATCCACTGTCATCTGCCTACTACCGCAGGTTGTTGGATTTTCAGAAAAAATACCCGAAACTGAATCTGCTGATGGGGATACACAGCTACCGGAAACTTGATACTGAAGACATTCCTACCGGAAGCCGTTTCAATCAGGAGAAGAATTTTTATTATGAAGCGTTTAATACAGCGCTTTTTCTGGCGCCGGGTGCGGCGCCTCAATTCTATCATAAAACCAAACTGGTCCCTTTGTTTGAGCGCATGCCTTTTGTTCAGTATCTCGGCTTTCTGGGAAAATATTCATTGGAACTTGGCGGATACATCGGCACTTACAGCATTCGTCAGGAAAAAGATATTTTTAAATTGCCCGGCGATTTGATTCACATATTGCCGATTGTCTGTTTTGAATCGGTATTCGGTGCTTACTGCTCAAAAAACCTGCCTCAGGAAAAGGGGTTTATCTGCATGATCACAAATGACGGATGGTGGAAAAATACACCGGGTTATCAACATCATTTCAATTTCAGCCCGATTCGGGCCATTGAATGCCGGAGGGACATGATCCGGGTGGCCAATACAGGCATTTCTGCTCTTATCGATGCAAAAGGCATGGTTATTGCCCGGACCCCTTGGTGGGAAAAGGCAACCCTCAAAGGTAAAATTCATCTTCGCAAGGGCCGGACTTTTTTTGCCCGGCATGGAGATTATCTGGGACGGATTGCTCTGTTTTCAGGAATTTTATTGTTTTTGTACACGGGAATACGACATCGCCGGAAAGATCTGACGGGTAAGGGGGCTTCGTACGGATAAGTAAAATAACGACAGTCTACCTGGGAATGGTTTTATGGTTGGTAACAATCAGGATAAAAATAACGAAAAATACCGGCAGGCTTGAAAGATAATCCATGATTGTCTTTCAAGCCATTTTTCTGAAACCGAATCAGGCCGATATTATGACTTCATAGGCCTTATCAAAGGCCTTATCCAGGTTCTCCGGTTTTGTTCCGCCGGCCTGGGCCATATCCGGACGGCCCCCCCCGCCGCCGCCCACAACGGCAGCCACCTGTTTGATGATTTTGCCGGCGTGAAAGCGGCCGGTCAGGTCCTTGGTGACGATGACGATGAGCAGGACCTTGGTCTCGATGACGGCGCCCAGGACAATGATGCCGGACCCGATTTTATCCTTGAAGCGATCGGCAAGGTCTCTCAAGGCCGCGGGCTTGTCCGTCGCCACCTTTTTGACCAGTACTTTGGTCCCGCTGATATGCCTGATTTCATTTGCCACGTTTGCCACGGATTCCGCGGCAATGGCGGTTTTAAGTTGGTCGATTTCTTTTTCCAGGGCTTTTTGATCGGCAATGAGTTTTTCAACCTTTTGGGGCAGGGCCTCGGGCTTTTCGCGCACCAGATTGGAGATATCGGAAACGATTTTGTCCCGGTTTTGACTGAATGCCACGGCCGCTGATCCTGTCAGGGCTTCGATGCGGCGAATCCCGGCAGCCACACTGGATTCGCTCACGATTTTGATCATACCGATGTTGCCACTGCGGTCGGTATGGGTACCGCCGCATAATTCCTTGCTGAAGCCGGCCATATCGATGACCCGCACCCGATCGCCGTATTTTTCTTCAAAAAGTGCGGTGGCCCCGGATTTAAACGCCTTTTCAGCGTCCATCTCAGTGATATTAACCCGTGCATTTTCTCTAACTCTCTGATTGGCCAAAGCTTCAATTTTATTCAGTGCAGCGGGTTCCACCTGGGAAAAATGGGTAAAATCAAAACGCAATCGGTCGGCGGACACCAGGGAGCCGGCCTGCTTGGCATGATCGCCCAGCACCTGTCGCAGGGCACTGTGCAGAATATGGGTGGCCGTGTGATTCAAGGCAGTGGCCCTGCGGGTATCTTCATCCACATCAAGGGTGACCATGTCTCCTGTTTTGATACTGCCCGAAACGATTTTACCCTTGTGGATAATTAACCCGGTAGGGTCCTTGAGCGTGTCTTTGACCTGCATTTTAAACCCGGATGCGCGGATGATGCCCCGGTCCCCGGCCTGGCCGCCGGATTCGCCGTAAAAAGGTGTCCGATCCGTAACCACTTCAACGTTCTGGCCGGATTCGGCCATCTGGACAGCCGCGTCGTTTTTTACAATGAGCAGGATGCGGCCCTGGTCCGATGTCCTGTCATAACCTGAAAAATCGGGTTTGATGCCTTGGGCGGAAAGATTGCGAAAGGCTTTCGATGCGCTGGCAAAAGTAGTTTTTGAGCGGGATTTTTCGCGCTGCCCGGCCATGGTTTTGTCAAAACCTTCCATGTCCAGTGTTATATTCCGATCCCGGACAACATCCTGAACGATATCCACGGGAAATCCAAACGTATCATATAGTTTAAAGATAACAGCGCCGGGGACCTTTGTCAGGCCTTTGGCATTCATCTCTAAGAGGGTATCGTTGAGCACCTTGAGACCGTGGTCCAGGGTTTCGGAAAAACGGATTTCCTCGTTTTTAATGACATTTGTAATAAAGGCACCGGCTTTATTTAATTCCGGGTAGGCATCCTGCATGATTTCGAACACAACCGTTGCGGTTTCATGTAAAAATGGACGGGTCAGGCCGATATTGCGGCCATAGCGGATGGCCCGGCGCATGATCCGGCGCAGCACATATCCCCGGCC
>CAZFXX010000206.1:0-6023 GCA_964522985.1 uncultured Desulfobacteraceae bacterium | reverse complement strand
GGGCCAGACCGCACAGAAAAATTCCCGCAACACTGAAATCCAGGGGTTTTAATTTTAAATGAGACTCCATGAAAAAGCCGTCCTGATCCAGGGGAAGCTTAAAAATACTCGCCACTTTGCGGCTGCCCGGATGGGGGACAATGGCGGCACTCAGGGTAACGAGGTCAGCATCAAGGCAAATGTCCATACGCAGGTTACAGTCAAACACCGTCACTGTAAGTCGGTCATTTCTTCTGTCTACCACCGGCGGTTTGTCCGGGTCAAAGCGGATAAATCTGACCCCGGCTGCCCGGGCTTTTTTGTAGGCCAGTTCTTTGAATGAAAATGTCCGGATATCGCGGTACAAAACATAAATATCGGCATTCGGGTTGCCCTCTTTGATTTTGAGGCTATTTTTCACGGCCGCTGTGCAGCAGACCCTGCTGCAGTAGGGTCGTTTTTCATCTCTTGAGCCCACACACTGAATCATGACGGTTGTGTCGGCGTTTTTGACGACGGCATCCTGATCAAACAGTTTTTGCTCCAATTCTTTCTGGGTGAGGATACGGGGATCTTCTCCGTACAGCCAGCCCTCGGGGCTGTATTCTAAGGCACCGGTAGCGATAATGACGGCACCGCAGGAAATTTCAATTTTTTGGTCCCCGGCCATGATTCGGCATTTGAAATTTCCCACAACTCCGGTGTAATCCACGACCTCAGCCTGGGTATACACCGTTGTCAGGGGATGCCGGCCCACACGTCGGATCAGATCTTTGACATAATCGGCCGGGTGTTCCCCAGTTTCAGTATAGTACAATGTCAGGGCATTACCCCCTAAAACGGCGCTTTTTTCAACCAGTGTGGTGGCATATCCCTGCTCTGCCAGGGTTAGAGTCGCGGTCAATCCGGCCAGGCCGCCGCCGATGACAAGCCCCTTTTGCGTGATATTCATTGAGACTTCATACAGGGGCTGCAGTTTGCGGCTGCGGGCCACTGACATGCGCACCAGATCCTTGGCTTTTTCCGTGGCGCCGACCTTATCGTTGGCATGTACCCAAGAATTCTGGTCCCGGATGTTGGCCATTTCAAAAAGGTATTTGTTCAATCCGGCTTTTTGAAGCGTATCCTGGAACAACGGCTCATGGGTGCGCGGACTGCACGAGGCAATGACAACCCGGTTTAGATTTTCCCGGTGGATGATCTCCTTTATTTCCGTCTGGGTGTCGGTGGAACAGGTAAATAGAAAATCATCGGTATATACTACATTCGGGAGGGTGGAAGCATATTGGCTGACGGATTTTACATCCACCACAGCGGCAATATTCATGCCGCAGTGACAGATAAATACGCCGATACGCGGTAATTCTCCCTTGATGTCTTTTTCCACGGGATAATGGCTGACGGATTCCATTGTTCCCCTTGCGCTGGAGATGATGCTTGTAGCGGCTGCGGCCGCACCGCTCGATTGAATGACGGTGTCGGGAATATCTTTGGGGCTCTGAAACACGCCGCTGACAAATATGCCGTCTTTTGATGTGGCAACCGTATCCAGGGGCGGTGTTTTACAAAAACCAAAATGGTTCAGTTCGATACCCAGTCTTGCAGCCAGTTCACCTGTCGTCGGATGAGGCCGAAGTCCCACACTCAATATCACCATGTCAAAATCTTCGGACTGGATCTCGCCGGCTTCATCCACATAGTTGATGGTCAGGTCGTTGGTTTGCGGATTTTCAACCACCCGGGATATCATGGATCGAACATAGCGCACACCGCCTTGATCCTTTGCACGTTCATAATAACGGTCAAATCCCTTGCCCTGGGCCCGCATATCGATATAGAAAATGGTCGGGTGGATGTTTGGATTGTGTTCTCTGGAAATGATCGCCTGTTTGGTGGCATACATGCAGCATACATAGGAACAGTAATCGCATCCAATGGACGCATCCCTTGACCCCACGCACTGAATCCAGGCCATTTTTTTTGGCTCGCGCTGATCCGAGATCCGGGCGATATGGCCCTGAAACGGTCCGGCTGCCGAAATCATTCGTTCATACTCAATACTGGTCAGCACATTGGGATAGCGGTCATGCCCATATTCCGGCTTCAAATTCGCATCAAAGGGTTTGCCGCCCGGTGCAAGAATCATCGATCCAACGGCAATTTCTTCCCAGACATCAGCGTCATCATGACAAATGGCGTCCGCTTTACAGGCATTCACGCATTGCAGGCATTCACAGCAGATGCCGCAATCAAGACATCGCGCAGCCTCTTTTTCGGCGGTCGTACGGGAAAATGCAAAAGCGGCCTCCCTGAAATCCTTTGTTCGTTGCCCGGGATCGGCCATGGGGGCCAGTGTTCTTTCCAGGTGCTGCTCCTCCGGATCGATTGGACGGTAGTTTTGGGCTTGTTCCGGCCTGAAATCGGTGATATCCTTAGCCGAAAGGGGTTCATGCATGATAAATGCGATAATGGATCGGACGGCACGTTTGCCCAGCTCTATGGCTTCAATGACGGAAGCCGGCCCTACCACGGCATCACCTCCGGCAAAAACTCCTTTGACACCTGTTTCAAGGGTATTGGCATTGACCGCAATAAACCCCCGGCGCGAAAAATTGATGGGAGTGGTGCCGGTAAAATTTTTGTCAAGCTGCTGGCCGATGCTGGGCAGGATAAGATCGGCCGTCACTTTGAATTCGGATCCCTCCACAGGAATCGGCCGGCGCCTTCCGGAGGTATCGGGTGTGCCCAGCTTGTTTTTGATGCACATTACGCCGTCTGCGGTCTTGTCTGCACCTTTTATTTCTATGGGGGATACCAGGAAATGAATATGGATCCCCTCTTCAACGGCATCTTTGATTTCATCCGGATCAGCCGGCATCTCTTCACGAGTGCGGCGATAGAGAATATCCACCTGCCGGGCACCTAAACGCACGGCCGTACGGGCACTGTCCACAGCACTGTTGCCGCCCCCGATGACCACCACTTTTTTTTCATCAAGACGCCCGGCCCGTTTCAGTTTGACATCTTGAAGCCATTGCACGCCGTGCCGTATATTTTTAAATTTTTTTTCTCCGGGTATCCTGAGATCAACACCTTTTTGGGCACCTACGGCGATGTAAACCGCAGTGAAGCCTTCATTTAAAAGATCTTCAATCGTGTGGTCAGGTCCAATGGGAGCGTTAGTTTTGATTGTAACGCCGAAACGTGTAATATTCTCAATTTCTTTTTGCAGCACTTTTTCAGGCAGCCGATATTCGGGAATGCCGACGGCCAGCATCCCGCCGGCCACGGGAAGGGCTTCAAAAATAGTGGACCGGTATCCGGCCAGCCCTAAAAAATAGCCTGCGGCCAGCCCGGAAGGGCCGGAACCGATAATGGCAATCTTTTCATTTTTCCAGACGATACCCGGCAGCGGCAGGGATGCCAGATCTATCTGGTCGGCGGCAAATCGTTTTAGATCCCTGATTGAAATGGCCGAATCAACCTCGGCACGGCGGCAGACTTTTTCGCAGGGACGGATGCAGACGCGTCCCAATACACCGGGCAGGGGCATTTCCCGCATAATGATCTCGATGGCTTCCCGGTATTTACCGACTTTGATCATGGCCAGATAGCCCTGAACATTGATGCCGGCCGGGCAGGCCAGCGTACAGGGGGCTCTGTCTGACTTGTCTATGGCAAACTCAGCGGGAATGGCCTGGGGGAAATGGCGATAAATTGCTTTGCGCGATCCCAGATACTCATCAAAATCAGCCGACACATCCACGGGACATACTTTGGCGCATTCTCCGCATCCCGTACATTTGTCAAGATCGATGTAACGCGCCCGTTTTTTGACGGTGACCTTGAAATTGCCGGGTTCACCGGTGATACTTTCAACACGGGTGCGTGTGATGATTTCGATATTGGGGTTGGAGGCAACTTCGATCAGTTTGGGCGATATCATACAGGTGGAGCAGTCGTTGGTGGGAAAGGTTTTATCCAGTTGGGCCATGATTCCACCGATGGTCGAATTATCTTCCACCAGGTAGACTTTGAAACCGGAATCGGCGATGTCCAAAGATGCCTGCATTCCGGAAATCCCGCCACCCACTACCATTACGGCCCCAATCGGTTTTTTTTGCGTCTGGCTCAAATTTTTTCCCCTCATAGATACCACTTTTTACGTCTTTCTCACGCAAGACCGCAGTCTCTCAGCATCCGGACGGGATCAACAAAATGACGCCCAAACCAGTTGTCATATTCCGTCAACCCCATGGCCATGCCGATAAGTTCGGTGATGTACAGCACCGGCAGGTAATAATTTGTACCGAGTTTCAGGTTTATTCTTGCCTGATACGCATCCAGGTTCAGTTGGCACATCTGGCAGAAAACTACAAAGCAATCCGCTTTTGCCTCTACGGCACCCTTATAGAGCTTTTCAATCATGGTAAATGCCACATCCTGAAGCGGCAGGATGTGGCTTGCACCGCAGCAGTCGGTTTTAAAGGACCACTGAATCGGGTTTGCCCCTAAGGTCTTCAGGATACGGTCCATACTCATGGGGTTTTCATAATCCCTGGCGCCGGTTATTTTAGGCGGTCGGCTTGACTGGCAGCCATAATAACATACTGCCTTGAGAGGGGTCAGGGGGGTGACTACTTTTGAGTGGATTTGCTTGAGTATTTTTTTATCCGCAAGAAAATCGGCGATATTCAGAATTTTAATTCTATCACCGGAAAGTTTATAGCGATAATTATTTTTTTCAGGCCCCGTGAGAACTTTTTCCGCGGTTTTAAGGCGATTGAAGCACAACGGGCAGGGAACCATCATATCCATTTCCTGCTTTTCGGCGATGGCGACATTTCTGCCGGCCAATTCTATCGCGGCCTTATGATTGATACTGTGCGCAGCCGTGGCACCGCAGCAGTTCCAGTCCGGCAGATCCACAAGTTCTATATCCAGCGCCGCGCACACCGTTCGTATGGAGGCTTCATAATCACTTGCGGTGCCCTCCAGTGAACATCCGGGATAATAGCTTATTTTCATGACAGAATCTTTTTTATTTCCTGTTTATCCTTTATCCCTTTGGGCAACAGCGGCATTCGGCCTTTTTTGAGCATATTCCAGCCCATGCCCATATCCGGCAACATGTCATTCTGCCAAAGTTTGCGGGTCAGCTCTCCGCTTCGGATCATATAGTCCATCATCAGGCGGCCTTCAAAAATACGACCCCGATGGCGGATGTCATTTAAAAACGAACGGTGAAATGCATAGGTCCGGCTCTGGGGAAGCTTAATCCCCGCGTTTACGGCGCGTTCTTTCAGAAAATCCATGACGCCTGCGATATCTATCTCATTGGGGCATCGGGTGGTACAGGTTTCACAGGCGGAACAGATCCAGATCGTACTGCAGTTCAATACGCGTTCCTCAAGGCCGAGCTGTACCAGACGTATGATTTGATCCGGAAAAATATCCATGGCAAAGGTAGCCGGGCAGCCATTGGTGCACTTACGGCACTGAAAGCAGTCTGATACGCTGATGCCGGTAGCATCAAATAATGATTTTGCCAGTGCGCTGGAGGGCTTTAAACAGGTTGGGTCAATATGTTTCATAACCGCTCCCTTTTTTTCTCCAAAATCGTAGTGGGTTAATGATTGACGAATTGGTAAAAAGTTCAATTTTTTTCGTATGTCTTGATCTTGAACAAAAATACTTATTTTCGGATGAACACGAATTAACCTGCAGGCCTGAAATTTTTTTAAAAATTAAAAAATTTTCGATTGATGGAATAAGCTGAAGGTTAATAAATAAAATATGGTGGAGTTCATGTCAAGAGCGATTTAAATTTTTTTAAGCTATCTTTTTTTAAACGAATTCTTTTACTTGAAAATTCATGAGAGGGAAAATGCATTTTGCATGCATCAGCATTCGGTACAGTTGAGACTTTTAATCATATAAAACCATTTAAATTATATGGTTTTATATGCGAACACTTCAATACTATAAATTTTGTAAGTTCAAACTGATTTCAGAAGATTAGAGTGCCCTGATGGGGGGAAACC
>CAZFXX010000205.1:0-6026 GCA_964522985.1 uncultured Desulfobacteraceae bacterium | reverse complement strand
TTATGATAAACTCATTCTTGGGATGGGTGGAGAACCCGCAAAACCACCGATTCCAGGTTTTGATCTGGAAGGCGTATTTACCCTGCGTACAGCTGAAGATGCGGCAAATATATTACACTGGCTGAATACACAAAGCGTAAAAAAGGGGTTAATCCTGGGTGGCGGCGCTATCGGTGTCGAAACGGCGTATCTTATGGCCATGCAGGGCGTGCAAATTATTCTGGTTGAAATGCTTGACCATATCTTACAAAATGCACTTGATTCGGACATGAGCGGGAAAATTGAAAAACATTTTGCCGAAAAGGAAATCGGTCTGAAGCTGGGCGAAAGGGTTAATGCCATAAGGGGTAATGGCCATGTTACCGGAGCTGTTTTAGGCTCCGGTGAAGAAATTGATGCAGACTTTATTCTTGTCTCTGCCGGTGTGCGGCCACGCACCGAGTTAGCCAAAAAAGCCGGTCTTGAAATGGGGAAATTAGGGCTAAAGGTTAACAGCTACCTCCAGACCTCTGACCCTGATATTTATTCTGCAGGTGACCTCATTGAATATCCTAGCCAGATTACAGGAAAACCAATAATGGGCCAACTGCGGCCAAATGCGGCAATTGGCGGAAGGATAATCGCTAGAAATATTCTTGGCGCTAAAGTAAAATATCCGCCATTACTGAATAGCTTTGCTACTGAATTTTTTAATAAGTCCATCGCCGGTACAGGATTTACTGAACAGACAGCAAAAGCCGCCGGCATAGATGTCGTCAGTGCTTCTGCGTCAACTTTGACCAGGCATCCCATGATAAAAGACAAGAAACCGTATACGGTTAAACTTGTTTTCAACAGGGAAGACAATAAGGTAATCGGCGGTCAAGTCGTAAGTGATAGTAAAGAGCCGATAAAAACTATTGATGCCATAGCCGTGGCGATACGATCCGGTTGGACTGCTTTAGATCTCACGACATTGCGATGTGCATCGCAACCTGAGCTCTCTGCTGATGCTGGCGAAGAGCCCATCGTGACAGCTGCTGAAAAAGCGGTAACTTTACTGTCATAGCAAAGCGTATGATTTAGTAGCGTTTTATATGAAAGTAGTGAGATATGAGTTTTGAGTAGTGAGGGATAAAGTAACGATTCTGCGTCTCTCACAACTCAAGACTCACTGTGCATATATTTCATGTCTCGTCAAAATCTTTGCTTTTTTGCTCGACAGGGCGTGGCCGCTAATATCGAGAACAAAGCCCGTCGACCAAGTATTCCTAAATATTGCATCATATTTAGTTTCACGATACAGTATGTGGTACATGCATTGTGTCTTAGTATCACTCCCAAAGAATCTCGGTATATAAAAAAATAGCGGATGCATAATTCGGCATGCCATTGTTCGATATGCATAATGCTATAATGGATCCCCGATTCCATGGTCACTATAAAACTGTGTTTGAACTTGGGTGCCCTTCCCAGAGGCGACAGTCCCAACGAGTCGCTCATAAACCTCAGCCTGTTTTTAAAGGCGTTTTTCGTTATATGATGTCATGAATCTTTCGGCAAACCGTTCTCCACGTAATTGAACTGTTTGCCGGCAATGATTTAATTGACCCGAGTTGGCTGTTGTTGGCCCCCCCCTCCCCCCCCCTATACTTGCAACTCACATTGAACAGGCATTCTGGAATAAAAAGGCTGTCTGCTAAATTATAATTCAAAGTCTTGACAAATCATCATTAAATTTTATAAACTTATAATTCTAAATTTGTATATATTTTCTTTGGTAAGCCTTTTTTTGAATAATGTCGGTATGTTATCTGGTGCCCATCCGGAAATGAGAATCTTTGTTCAAAATCAAGGCATGCAAACCAATTGCCAAGGGCATATGTTTGATATTTTTTAGGATTATTATTTTTTAGCATAACGATTAGATTGGGCGAGAAAATCATTTATGGACGGATATCATCTATAACTGTTTAAAGGAGTTTAGGCATGGCACAATTAATTGCAGAACGTAGGGATATTGATTTTGTTTTGTATGAGCAACTGGGGATTGAGGCGCTTATCAAGACGGAAAAATACAATGATTTGAATCGCAAGATGTTTGATATGCTCGTGACCGAGGCTAGAAATTTTGCCATTAAGGAAATCTTGCCGACCTATGCCGAAGGTGACCGGGCCGGGGTTCACCTAGTGGATGGCCAGGTCAAGGTGCCCGAGTGTTTTCGAAGACCGTATAAACTGTTTTCCGAAGGCGAATGGATAGCCATGGCTGAAGATCCCGAAATCGGCGGGCAGGGACTTCCCTATATCATCAGGCAGGCGGCGTATGAGTATCTGGGGGGTGCGAATTTTGCCATTACCGCATTTGCCACCCTTGGTCACGGTACAGGTAAAATGATCGATATCTTTGGAACCAAAAAGCAGAAAAGGCTATTTTTAAAAAAGGTCTATTCCGGGACCTGGGCCGGCACCATGCTGCTGACTGAACCCAATGCCGGGTCGGATGTTGGCGCGTTGACAACAACTGCGGTGAAAAATGCCGACGGCACCTACGCCATCACCGGCAGCAAAATTTTCATCACCTGCGGAGATCACGATATCACGGAAAATATCATTCATCCGGTACTAGCCAGGGTCGAGGGGGCGCCCAGAGGCTCCAAGGGAATATCCATTTTTCTGGTCCCCAAATACTGGGTCAATGACGACGGCAGCATGGGAGAATTCAACGATATTGTATGTACCGGCGTGGAGGAAAAAATGGGCATGCACGGCAGTCCCACATGCAGCCTTTCCCTGGGGAGCAAAGGTAAATGCCGGGGTTTTTTACTGGGTGAAGAAAACAAGGGCCTGGCCGTTATGTTTTATATGATGAATGAGGCCCGTCTGGGGGTGGGGGCCCAGGGATATCTTCATGGTTCAGCCGCCTATCTTTATGCGGTGAACTATGCCCGGGAGCGGCTTCAGGGCAGGGATCTGGCCAAAGGCAAAGATCCTGATGCGCCTCAAGTGCCTATTATTTGTCACCCGGATGTTCGGCGGATGCTGCTGCGCATGAAAGCCCTGGTGGACGGCATGCGCAGTTTTACTTTTTATGTGGCCTATTGTTTTGACAAGCGGGGATGTGCAGTCGACCAGACGGAAAAGGATCGCTGGCAGGGGCTGATTGAACTGCTCACACCGGTGGTGAAATCCTATTGCAGCGACCGCGGGCTTGAGGTGTGCGATCAGGCTTTGAATGTCTTCGGTGGCTATGGTTACACGCGCGAATATCCCGTTGAGCAGCTTTTGCGGGACTGCAAGATTACAACGATTTATGAAGGTACCAACGGCATCCAGGCCATGGATCTGCTGGGACGTAAGCTGGGAATGAAGAAAGGCAAGGTGTTTATGTTTTTTTTAAGCGAGATTCAAAAAACCATTGCCGAGGCCAGGAAAACAGCCGGTCTTGAAAAATGGGCAGATGCAGTCGACGCTGCAGTCAATCAGCTGGGTGAGATCGCCATGCACATGGTCAAGACCGCCATGTCGCCGGATTTTAAGACGGCATTTTCCTTTGCCTCTCCGTTTCTTGACTGCATGGGCGATGTTATCATGGCGTGGATGCATCTATGGCGGGCTGTCATTGCAGCGCCAAAGTTGGAGAAGCTCTCCGGCGGGACAGACCCCGAGGCCATAAGGGCAAAGGTGGAAAAGAATCGTGATGCGGCCTTTTACGACGGGCAGCTCAAGACGGCTGAGTATTTCATTAAGGCGTTGCTGCCGGCAACCCTGGGTAAGCTGGATGCCATCGGGGCAACCTGCGATGCGGCTGTGCAGATTCACGAAAAATCTTTTGGCGGATAATAAAAAAGCTATCCGGGGTTGATGCCTGCCACCCAGCCCTCTATTGATCGGGCTGGATGGTTAATTCGAAAATGTGCTCCAGCCGGTAAAAGGTCTGTTTTATTTTGTATTTCCGATCTGGAAAAAGGTCCACAACCACTCTTACCTTGGCACTGGGCTTTTCATGATAGGCAACTCGGATTTGCTCTATCAGTGCCCCGTTGACGCTTATGGTCCGTCCGATGCCGCTGCCGATAAGCAGTCCTTCAAAGTCACATACAATTTTGGGCTGCTCAATATTGATGACAAACGTTTCGGGCGGATAATTGCCGCTTAATTTGAATATCACTTTTTCTTTATTTTTTGATATAATTTCACTCTGAATTGCATTGATCAGCTTTCCGGTGGCGGTATCAACGGGGTATGATTGGGAGTTTGAAAAAAGGTTGCGGTGGGCCCAACCCAGCCGTTCATCCGAAAGTTTTACAGCCAGCCATGAACCTTTGCGGCCGACTATTTCGATCCGGTCGCCTTTTTTAAGTCTGGCGAGTATCGCTGACTTTACCGACGGCTTGATGCGGATGTTGGCAATGTCTGCCTGGACTTTTTTAACGTCACCGGCAGAAAAAGCCGGTGACGCAACAAACCCTGAATTGTCTTCAGCTCCAGACGCCGTTTGCGGAGATAATGGTGTCGTAAAGAGGCCATAGCCGCATAAAAGGAAAAACCAAAAAAATCCTGATGTGTAACGCAGCCTGATGTGTTTCATCTTTTTCTCCGGTAAGTTCATGGCAGTTCTTCAAAGACTGTCGGGGAATGTAATGCCCTGTCTTTTTGTCAGTTTTTAAAAAAAAACCGGCTTTTCATACAAAAAGGCCGCCATTGGGCAGCCCTTTGTTTTTTTCAAAAATTAGTATTTTTAATCTGTTGCATACTTAAACGAGAGGTTTACCTTGGCTCTGTAAGCAACAACCTTTCCATCTTCTACTTTAAGATCCAGTTTATCGATTTCCGCAACCCTCAGATCTTTTAGTGATTTTGAAGCGGTCTCCACGGCAGCTTTGGCTGCGTCCTCCCAGGATTCCGTACTTGTCCCTACCAGTTCTACGACTTTGTAAACACTATTGTTCATGATTTTCTCCTTTCTGTTTTAATAGGTAAAAATATTTTCCATGAGTCCTTTTCTGAAGCCTTTGTAAAAAACTGCTTTATAGGAAATCATATTTTTTAGAAGATTCTGATTAAAGTTTGTTTAAAAATAAACAATTCAATTCAGTTCGAGAAAGGATGATCAGATTGTAAAATGTCGTTTTGGGCCGTAGTCAGGCAATCAGAAAGACTGCTAAACTATATAACAAAAAAAAGCGGTCAGTCAAGTTGGAAATTAAAGAGGCTTGGGGAAACGCATTTTAAAAATGATATTTGGCCGCCACAACGCTTGGTCAAAAGTGAAATTCTATCACCAGTTCAGGGTATAGAGGCGTACAGCGTTGCGCCCGGCAGGGCGAGGTCAGTTATTCAAAATTCCTTGCTTGACAGTCGATATCCAAAAAATAATGGCGAGCGAAGTTAGAACCAGACCCTTCAATGACAATATGTGGGCAGGGTATTATCTGTCCGCGCGAGATCAGTTTAAATCAATTGCCGTTGGTGTTGGTGTTTCCTTCGGCAAAAGGGTGTCATTCCCATTTTTCGCCCCATAGATCCGGCACGGTTTCCCTAACCTCCACTATCATTTCCCAACTGACATTCATGCGGGTAAAAATGTCTTTCAAGGATTCTTCGTCGGGCGCCAGCCAGTGGCAGAAGCGCACCCCTTTTTTTTCGTTGTAATAAGTTCTAATCCATGTGCCTGATTCCACCTGGGCCAATTTTCGCCAGTTTGCCTGGACCACATTGCAATCGACATCCGGGTCATGATGAAATACCATAAATTTTTTCATTGTCAGCCTCCTTTTTATTAGTGAAACAAATAGGTGATAAACAAATCTTTCAACAAGGCAGGTAAGCGCAAGCTGAGATGATGTTATTCTTTATCTATTTCAATATCTATTTCAATAATCATTCCAAAGGCTCTCATAATATCGTTTCAAATAAGTTGAATACATGATAACATATTATAATTAAACATAATAAAAAATATAAAAGATGGACAATAAAGCAAAGTTGTAAACAAATTGACAAATCGATTGAGCGTTACTTATAATAAAAACAGCAATAGGTGG
>CAZFXX010000204.1:1715-6050 GCA_964522985.1 uncultured Desulfobacteraceae bacterium | reverse complement strand
GTCCCGCAACTTTGTGGATGATTCCCGAGTGGGGTTGCGTGAAATTAATCAACGACTGCATACATTAGGCTGGGAAAGCATTGAATTGGATTATCATACCTCTCAGTTGATTGTCGCACACTTTGAAGCAGAGGAATACACTGGAGATTGAATAATGACGATTGAATATTGAACAATCAATTGAAAGGGTGGAGCGACTTCCACCAATATTCAATTGTCAATCGAAAATCATCAATTAAAAGATGCCGTAACAAATGGAAAATATTCTGGAGAAAATCTACCAAGAAAGGGGCTTTGACTTTCGGGAGTATAGAGAGAGCACACTGACCCGCCGTATAGGCCGGCGGCTGCGCGCCCGGGGCGCCGAAACCTATACCCGCTATGCCCGCATCCTGGACAAGGACCCGGGTGAATACGGCAAGCTGTTTAACGACCTGACCATTAACGTTACCAGCTTTTTCCGAGACCCATTGCCTTTCAAGGCGCTGGAGGAGATGGTCATACCGGCGCTGACTCGCAGGAGAGACAGGAATTTACGAATCTGGAGCGCCGGTTGTGCCTCGGGCGAAGAGCCTTACTCTATCGGCATACTCCTAATGGAGATGCTCAGGTCTGAAATCAGCTCCCGGGACATCACTATCCTGGGCACCGACATCGACACCCAGGTGCTGAAACGCGCCCGCGAAGGGGTCTTTACACCGAAAGATGTGGAAGGGATCTTGCCGGCATTGCTGGATAAGTACTTTGTATCCGGAAACAAAGGTTTTAACGTGAAGCCGGCTCTTGGACAGATTGTAACTTTTGAAAAACATAACCTGGTCAGCGACTTTCCATATCATGACCTGGACCTTGTGGTCTGCCGCAATGTCCTCATCTATTTTTCAGCTTCGTTGCAGACGCGGGTGTTAAAAAGCTTCCACGAAGGGCTGAGAAAAGGAGGCTTTCTTCTTCTTGGCAAAGCCGAGGCGCTGGTGGGGGAAACAAAGGGGCTGTTTCGATGTGTGGATCAGAAAGCGAAATTATACCAGAAGAATTGAATATTGACGATTGAAAATTGAAAATTGAAGAGTGAGGAATGAGAATAGGATTTAGAAATTAAATATTCAATAACCAATATTCAATTGTAATAAACGTCAATCAAAGCTGTGTAAAAAAATGAATTCACAATCAATAATCCCGCCCGCCGCGCCTGAGCGAGCAGGCTCGCGATGGCGGGCAGGCATCAATCGACAATCGACAATCCAAAAGGTTGTCGTCATTGCCGCCTCGGCCGGGGGCATTGATGCCCTGACCCAGGTCCTGACCCGCTTGCCGGCTGACCTGCGGGCGGCGATAATTGTGGTTCAACACCTGCGAGATGACCGGGCAACCAACCTGCCAATGCACCTGGACCACCTCTCACCTCTGCGGGTATGCCTGGCCGAGCACGGGATGCCCATAAAACCGGCAAAAGTCTACATAGCCAACCCGGGAAAACACTTAAGCGTCAGGAATGGTACTATGTTCATGGACACCGGCAATAAGGTGAACTACGTTCGCCCCTCGGCGGACATACTCTTCTCCTCAACAGCCAAAGCCTATGGCTGCGGCGTGATCGGTGTCATTCTGTCCGGCACCGGCAGCGACGGCATGCAGGGCTGCAAGGAGATCAAGGCCAAAGGAGGGAAGATCATAGCTCAAGATGAAAAAACTTCGAAGTACTTCGGTATGCCCAGGGCGGCCATCAAAGTAAATATCGTTGATTACGTGTTACCCTTGACCGAGATTGCCGGTAAAATCATCGAATTGACAAGTGACGAGCAGACAATTGAAGATTGAAGAGTGAAAAGTGAGGAGTGAAGATTGAAGAGTGACGATTATATAAGGAAAGAATTTGAAATGAAAACTAAAGAATTGAAAGATAGAACAAAACAGTTTGCCCATCGTTGCGTTGAGTTGGCAATGGTTTTGCCTAATACAATATACAATATTAAATATTAAATTGTAACAATAGTCAATCTTCAATTAAAAAGGGAGGAAACACCATGAGAAAAATCAAGACCCCGCGAGACGCGAGCCAGGTACACAAGCTCAAAAGGTCGCCCAAAGGGCACCGTGCGGTTTATAACGCGCGTGTACCTGCCCGCACTGTCCAGACCCTCCGGCATTGTCATTCCCTCATGGGAATGCGTGACATCAATCGCATTGATTTGAAGGCGTGGGAGACAAAGATTGCTAAGATTTTGCGCGGAGTGGAAAAACAACGTTTCAACTTCGTCAATCGCTACTACAATGCCTTGGAGACTGCTCAGGGCTTGTTAAGGCAGGTTCAAAAGCGCGAACAGGAACTCCAGGTCATCAACGAGGAAATGGAGGCCGCCAGTGAAGAGCTGCAAGCCACCAACGAGGAGATGGAGGCCACCAGTGAAGAGCTGCAAGCCACCAACGAGGAGATGGAGGCCACCAATGAAGAGTTGCAGGCCACTTCGGAAGAGCTGCGGCTGGCTGCTACATATGCCCGCAGTTTGATCGAGTCGAGCCTGGATCCGCTGGTGACCATCGGTGACGACGGAAAGATCACCGATGTGAATTCCGAAACAGAGACGGTAACCGGCCGCACCAGGGAAAAACTCATCGGCACGGATTTTTCAGACTATTTCAGCGAGCCCGAAAAGGCCCGGGCAGGGTATCAGCAGGTTTTCCAGGAGGGTTTTGTACGGGACTATGAGCTTAAACTTCAGCATCAAGACGGGCATTTGACACCGGTTTTGTACAACGCCTCTGTTTTTCGGGATGAGGCCGGCAAGATCATTGGTGTGTTCGCGTCGGCGCGGGATATTACCGAGCATAAGAAAACAGAGCAAAAGCTGAATAACCTGCTCGATCAGCTAAAGGGGTCCCAGGGCCAACTCATCCAGGCCGGGAAAATGGGCGCCATGGGCACAATGACCGCCGGCATCGCTCATGAACTGAACAACCCCATGATGGGCATACTCAATTTTGTTCAGTATTGTCTCAAACACACCTCCAGGGAAGACAAAAGATACGCCGTACTTAAAGACACCGAGCGGGAAGCCGTTCGCTGTTCTGAAATTGTTCAGAATCTCTTAACCTTTTCACGCATGGAGCAGGAAGGTGCGGAAGAGTATCGAAAAGAGGATTGCGCTGTGATCCTTGACCGGGTCTTTAAGTTATTATCCTATCGTGTTGAGAAAGAAAATGTTCGGGTAACCCGGCATATTGCCGAAGGAACCCCTCAAATTTGGATGAAAGCAAACAACATTCAACAAGTGGTCTTCAATTTGATCTGCAATGCCTTAGACAGCATACAGAAGAGCAAGAAAAAAGAGATTAATACCGACATCCACCCTGAAGGTGAATATGTCCAACTGATCATTTCCGATACCGGCAGCGGCATTGATCCTGAAAATATAGAGACTATTTTCGATCCTTTTTTCACAACAAAACCTACCGGAGAGGGGACAGGGCTGGGACTTTCCATCTGCCACAGCATCGTAAAGTCCCACGGAGGAGAGATTGTGTGTGAGAGCGAGGTAGGGGTAGGGACGAGGTTCAAGATTCTACTGCCAATAGAAAAAAGAAAAGGAGCAATAAAATGACAAAACGAATTTTGGTAATTGACGATGATGAAGCGATCAGAAAATCGTTTGTGCTGGCACTTGAGGATACGCCTTACCAGGTGGACACCGCGGCATCAGGCGAAAAAGGCATCGAGATGGAGCAAAACGCCAGCTATGACCTGATCTTTCTGGACATGAAGATGCCGGGATTAAACGGTGCGCAAACATTGCTAAGACTTCGAAAAATAGACAAGGATGTCCCGGTTTACATCGTTACTGCATTTTACAAAGAGTTTTTTGAAGAGCTCAAAAGCGCCCAGGAAGACGGAATAAATTTTGAGATTGTTAAAAAACCGATTGGCCTCGACGAGATCGTTTTGGTTGCAAAGGGTGTCTTGGAAGGGCTGGAAACATATTGAAGATTGAAGGAATTCTGCCATTCTTTTATTTTATTATTCTAAACAGCGGAGCGAGCAGACTTCGCCAAAGTGGCTACGAAGGCTGAAAGCGACTTCATTAAATAGTCAATTTTCAATATTCAATTTTCAATTTATAAGGAGACAAATATGTATCAAATTCGAATGTACGTTGTAGGGAAAACACCCAGGTCAGTAAAGGCTATTGAGGATTTAAGGACAATTTTGGATAGTCAGATCAAGACCCATGGCGATTATCAACTTGAGATCGTAGATATTTTAAAGAATCCGGAATTAGCCGCAGATGATAAAATTATAGCCACACCAACGGCAATAAAGCATCTTCCGGTACCAATTGC
>CAZFXX010000204.1:0-1615 GCA_964522985.1 uncultured Desulfobacteraceae bacterium | reverse complement strand
ATGATAAAATTATAGCCACACCAACGGCAATAAAGCATCTTCCGGTACCAATTGCGAAAATCTTAGGTGATTTCAGCAATATAGAAAAGGTATTGTTAGGACTGGATTTAAAAAAAATCGATTGATGATTCATGCCGGTTGCAGAATCAATCTCGAGTTCTATCAAGTATGTTGAGAAAATCATATGAAAGACGAATCCATGACGCAAGAACAGCTAATTGCCGAATTGACAGTGGCCCGCCGGCGCATCGCAGAACTGGAAAAATCGGAAATCGAGTGCCGTCAAATGGAAAAGAAAATCATCGATATCGATACGCAGTCAAAAATTATCATAGAAAAGAATATCGACGGCATCATTGTTGTGAACAAAAAGGGCCTTACGCGTTTTGTTAACCCGGCCGCCCAATTACTCTTCGAACGCAAGGCCGAGGAAATGATAGGAGCGTTGTTCGGTTTCCCAATAGTGGCGGGTGAAGCCACGGAAATTGACATTTTAAGCGGGGAAGATGCAATCGTCGCAACGGAAATGCGATCGGTGGAAATTCTGTGGGAGGGCGAAGATGCGTATCTCATATCTCTGCGCGATATTACCGAGCGAAAAAAGGCGGAACAAGCAATAGCAGAAGCAAAGGCAAACGAAGAACATGTAAAACAGATGGAGCTGGAGCTGAGTTCTCTTATCAAGCTTTCCCGGGCTTCCCAAACCGGCGTGACTGCCAGGATGTACGGGGTGGTAACCCTGATCGAAAGTTTTCCCGATACCTTCAGTAATCTGGTGGCCGGCTATGGAGAGCTGATGGATCTGGCCCTGGAGCAGCAGGCTTACAAAGTGAAGCATGATATATCCGGGCGCCTCGGCGCCATGGCCGAAACACTGGGTTTTTACAAGGCAGGGCCGCGTGATGTCGTTGATATTCACACCGCCGCCCTGAAAGAGAAGACCCGGAAGATTGCTGCCGCTGAGAAAAAGAAGGCCTATTCCGGGGAGGGATGGATCATGGTTCTTGAACTCATGGGACATCTGGTGTCGTTCTATCGCAACCGTACTCAGGGCACAAGCGCCCATACAAGTCCAAAAACATAAAAAGAAAAGCTATGATAAAAATATAAAGGAAAAAGAAGATGAATAAATTCAAGTTACGGCTGTACGTCACCGGGAAAACGCCGAAATCAGAGCGAGCCATCGCAAATTTGGAGAAAATTTGTAAGAGGGATTTGCAAGGTCTCTACAAACTGCGGATCATAGACGTACTGGAGAACCCGCAGTTGGCAGAGGATGAAAAGATCCTGGCCACGCCGACCTTGATCAAAGACCTGCCGCCGCCGCTCAAGCGGATTATCGGCGACCTGTCGAATTCGGAGAAGGTGCTGCTGGGACTGGATCTTTCGCCTGTTTTGGATAGCGATGGGCCCAAGGAGGATAAACAATGAAAAGCTTAAAAAATCAGGTCGGCATCGAAAAGATTGAAACCGGCATTGAAGGGTTCGACATGATCAGCGAAGGCGGGCTCCCCAAAGGTCGAACCACGCTGATTGCCGGCACATCAGGAAGCGCCAAGACCGTCTTTGCCGTCCAGTTTCTTTCCGAAGGGATCATCAAAAAAAATGAGCCGGG
>CAZFXX010000203.1:0-6081 GCA_964522985.1 uncultured Desulfobacteraceae bacterium | reverse complement strand
CCGCAAATGGTTTCGATATTATATCCGCGGCTGGCAAACAGCCCGGTGACCCGGCTGGTGACGCCGGGTTCGTTTTCCACCAGCATGGTAATGATGTGACTTTCTGTATTCATAAAAGACTCCCGACAAATGATCCTATCAGATCGTTGAGCGTTGATTCCCGATGATTAAAACCAAAACCGAAAAGCCTTTTTTACCTGATCAGACGAGGCTGTTTTGCATAATATGATGAAATTTGCGCACATGCTCCCGGGCAAGGAATTTGGCCTGATCGGCCTTGCCGCTCTCAATGGCCTGAACAATGTTGTAAAGGTCTTCGTAGTTTTCTTTTAAAACCTGTTCTCCTTTGAGCGCAAACCGGTCATAAAATCCCAAGATATCCTCATGGACCATCTGTAGCACCGCTGAAAAAACCGGATTTTTTGCAATCTCAGCAATGGCGATATGCACCCGGACATCGATTTTGACAAATTTTTGCCAGTCTCTGTCGGAATTTTTAAAAAACTGCGCTGCTTTTTCGATAAGATCCTGCAACTGTTTAATATCATTTTTTGTCGCTCGTTCAGCGGCAAGGGCAGCAACCATGCCTTCCACACCTTCTCGAAATTCACAAATATGCTCGGATGATATTTTTTGGCATTGAACCAGAAGATAAAGGCCTTCTGCAATAGTACGGGTATCGACAGATTTCACAACAGCTCCACCGCCGACACCGATTTTTATATCCACAAGACCTTTCTGCTCCAGAACCCGCAAGGCCTCGCGGATGGTTCCGCGACTGGTTTCAAACATGTCCTTTAATTTCATTTCGGGGGGCAGCGTATCACCCGGCTGCAAACGTCCGTCAATGATGGCTACCTGGATCTGATCCACCACATTTTGAAAAATTCTGCTGGGTTTTATTTTTTTAAACGCAAGATTCATAAAACCGGCTCCTCATCGTAAAGAAGGGATGATGGCAGGGTTGCACAATTCATCATCCCGTATTCATCCTGCATCATTTATCTCAAATTTCGTTCCGGCATTCCCCTTGACAGCCGCTTCCAGATTGTTGATGGAGCAAATCACCGCTCTTTTGCCGGAATTTTTCATAAACTGCACGGCAGCTTTCACTTTGGGGCCCATGGAGCCGGCTGCGAATTGTCCCTGACGTAGATAGCATTCGGCCTCTTCAAGGGTCAAAGATTGACAGAACGTTTGATCTTTTTTTCCAAAGTTCAGCATGACACCTTCGACATCGGTGGCCATGATAAAAATGTCCACTCCGGTTTCAGCGGCCAAAAGGGCGCTGGCCAAGTCCTTGTCAATGACGGCATTGACACCGCTAAAGGCCCGTCCTTTCCGGATTACGGGGATACCGCCGCCTCCGCAGCAGATTACAATAAAATCCATCCCAATCAATTTTTCGATCTCTTTTTTTTCGATAATGGCAAGGGGCAGAGGAGAGGCCACTACGCGGCGATACCCTCTGGAAGTTTCCATAACCGGGCAGCCCAGTTCAGCTGCCTTCTCTTTTGTATATCCCGGCCCGATGGGTTTGGTGGGGTGTTTGAAAGCCGGATCGTTTTGATCCACCACTACATAGGTAATAAGAGTTACCAGGGATTTTGAATTAATGCCAAGTGCCATAAGTTGACCATCTAAAGTGGACTCGATCATATATCCGATCTGTCCTTCGGTCTGGGCCCCCAGAATCTCCAGCGGCATCTTTGGAACTGCATCACAGCATTCCTGCTGCATAAGCAGATTACCCACCTGGGGCCCGTTACCATGGGTTATAATGATCTTATAATCCTTGCTAAGGTGCGCGATCTGGCGTACCGGCAGCTTCAGGTTCTCAAACTGCTGTTTAATAGTGCCTACCTGCCCCTTCCTGATCAGGGCATTGCCTCCTAAAGCCACCAGAAGAATCGGTTTAGATCCGGCTTGATCCCTCATGTCGTGAGATTCCATTATTTAAAGTTGCGTTTTTACCTAATTCCGAATGCCGAAACTTGAAATTAGGTTCAGCTCACAATTGCCAACCGTTTGGTAAGAAATTCCGCCAGAGTTGGCCTGCTGTTGTCCTGGTATTCATAAGCGATACGAAGCGTCGGCTTATTAATGGAGATCAACCGGGTCAAATCGATGGGGGTGGCTACCAGAACCAGATCGCAATCCGTATTGTTAATGGTCACCTCCAGATCACTGACCTGACCGGGGCTGTACCCCATGGCCGGCAGCACAATCCCGATATCGGGGTAGGTTTCAAAGGTCTCCTTCAAGGTACCGGTTAAAAAGGGCCTGGGATCTACGATAGCACCCGCTTTGAATCGCTTTGCCGCTATGGTGCCTGCTCCGTAGGCCATCTCTCCGTGTGTGAGGGTGGGGCCATCTTCGATGACCAGCACCCGTTTCCCCCGAATTATTTCCAGGTCGTCGGCGATAATGGCTGAATCGGCCAGCACAATATCGGCGGCAGGATTATTTTTTTGAATTGTACCGCGAACCTGCATTACCTTTTCAGGATCTGCGCTGTCCACCTTGTTGATTACGGCAATATCTGCCATGAGCATATTGGTTTCTCCGGGGTGATAGTTGGTCTCATGACCGGCTCGGTGAGGGTCGAACACCACGATATTGACATCCGGTTTATAAAACGACGTATCATTATTGCCGCCATCCCAGATAATCACATCAGCCTCAGCCTCGGCCTGGCGAAGAATTTTTTCATAGTCGATTCCGGCATAAATCACGGATCCCATGGCCACCACCGGTTCATACTCCTCTCTTTCTTCGATGGTACAATTGTTTTTTTCAAAATCCTCATAAGTGGCAAACCGCTGAACCACCTGTTTTGTCAGATCACCATACGGCATTGGATGACGCACGGTCACTACCTTTTTGCCCATGCCCTGTAGGATACGACATACCTGGCGGCTGGTCTGGGACTTTCCGC
This sequence comes from uncultured Desulfobacteraceae bacterium, assembly GCA_964522985.1. Lineage (GTDB taxonomy): Bacteria > Desulfobacterota > Desulfobacteria > Desulfobacterales > 4572-123 > 4572-123. The sequence goes on along the minus strand of CAZFXX010000203.1, from coordinate 3,143 downwards.
ACCCGGTCCTTACCGCACAGACCGATACCACGGGTTTGGATGATTTCAACATGGTATAAGGTGCACCAATGATAATAAAATCGGCCCCGGCAGCCGTGACGATGGATGCCTTGTGCATGACCTCGACATGCCGTACATCACTGTAGGAAAAGGCTACCATGTCCACCTTGTTTTCCCGAATCATATCGGCGAGTTTCAGATCCGAATAGATGGGTATGCCCCCCGGGTAGAGGTCGCCGCACAATTGCGACGGATAGCGCCGGCCCTCTATATCCGGAATCTGTGTGGCGGTAAAACAGATGACATTGTATCTTTTATTGTTTCTGAAATAGACATTGAAATTATGAAAATCGCGTCCTGCAGCCCCCATGATAATTACATTTTCAACCATAAATATTTCTCCTTTTTATGAAAGTAGTGAGGTATGCGTTTTGAGTAGTAAAAAATAAAATAACGACTCCGGGTCTCCCACGACTCAAGACTCACCACTCATATCTTTCATGCCTCGGCAAAATCTTTAATTTTTTGCCCGACAGAGAGTGGTATTGTTCAAAATTCGATGTTGGACGTTAAAAAAATACTTTACGTTGCCCCCTTTATTCGTCGCCAAGTACCCCGGCAATTCTTTCCAGTGCCCAGTCGACCTCCTCTTTTGTGATGACCAGGGGCGGCGCAAAACGAATAATATTATCGTGGGTTTCCTTGCAGAGCAATCCTTTGTCTTTGAGTTCTTCACAGAATTGGCGCGCCCCGCCCACCTCGGCGAACAGTTCAACGGCAATTAAAAGACCCCGGCCGCGTACCTCTTTGATTCTGGCGCTGTTAATTTTTTTCAATCCATTCAGGAAATAGGCCCCCATGGCAGCGGCATTTTCGATCATGTGCTCTTCTTTTAGAACCTTGATCGCCATACGGGCAACGGCACAACCCAATGGGTTGCCGCCGAATGTGCTGCCATGTTCGCCAGGCTTCAGGACCCCCAGCACCTCGCTGTTGGAAAGCACAGCCGAAACCGGATAGAAACCGCCGGAAAGGGCCTTGCCGATCAACGTAAGATCAGCCTCGATGCCCTCATGCTCCTCGGCCAGAAGCTTTCCTGTACGGCCCAGACCGGTCTGGATTTCATCTAAAATCAGAAGAACATCGTTTTGTCTGCAAATGGCCTGAACTTGTTTGAGATATCCCTGCGGCGGTATTATGACACCGGCCTCACCCTGAATCGGTTCCACCAGAAAAGCCACAGTATTGAGTGTAATCGCAGATTCCAGTGCTTTGGCATCACCAAATGGGATCATCTTGAATCCCGGCGTAAAGGGGCCGAAATTATCGCGCGCATTCTCATCCGAACTGAAACTGATAATAGAAATCGTACGGCCGTGAAAATTGTTTTCACACACAATGACCTCGGCCTTACTTTCGGCGATTCCCCTGACCTGGTAGCCCCACTTGCGCACGGCTTTGATAACGGTCTCCACCGCCTCGGCACCGCTGTTCATGGGCAGCACTTTATGGGAGTTGGTTAGCTCGCAAAGTTCTTGATAAAAAAACGCGAGCTGGTCATTACGAAAAGCCCTGGACGTCAGCGTCAACTTCCGGGCCTGTTCAATCATGGCCTGCAAAATTTTAGGATGACAGTGTCCCTGGTTCACCGCCGAATAGCACGCCAGGCAGTCCAGGTATTTATTTCCATCCACATCCCATACCCACACCCCTTTGCCGCGGGATAGAACCACATCTAAAGGTTTGTAATTGTGGGCACCGAGTTCATCTTCCAACTGGATATATTCTTTTTGGTTCATTGTTTTTTGCCTCCCTTCTGATTATGGAATCTGTTTTATCAAACTGTTAAACTATTAAACTATTGACACACATGACTGTCAAGGAAAACTTTTACCTTGATTGTGAATCGCGGTGCTGACCCGCGAGCACGTCGGGTCGAGTTCCTTGTTCCCGCGCGTAGCAACGAGGCAAGGTACTCGACGTAGTCGGCACCGCGATTCCTGGCGGCAAAGCCGCCAGGAACATACTGTTGACATGCAGCAATTCTCATTATGGCGCAGAACGATTCATAGATCCGTAGACTGACTGTTTCTGCTACCGTGTTTTCAATAGGTTACGAGTCACCGGAGTCGAATTAAAACCATAATTAAAAATTAGGAAAAGCAAAAGCAAGCCTATGCGTTATCTAATTTCAAATTTCGGTCTCCTGAATTAAACAAAAAACAAATGCTTTTGAAAAAAATATACCCCGGCAAATAAAGGATGCCGATTTGCCGGGGCACATTTTTTCATTATGGATACCGATGATTACGTTTAAATCCATCAAAAATAAAGTGATCGCGTTCTGGAAAATCTCTGACGAAGTGGCTCGGGGCAAAGCAGTCGAAACCCTGGAAGTTGAACTTGAAGAACTGGATCATATACTGGGGATTCTCGTGCTGGGCGTTTTTATAGGTCTGCCGTCACCACCCATGCAGATTTCACTTGAACTGATGCCGATGATGGAAAAAGAATTAATATTAATGATGGAAAAAGTGGATACGGCCAATGAACCCATCGCCCAGCTTTTTTCGACACTGAGTATTGATTAGCCATGAACAAAGCCACCAGCATTTTTTATGGGTAAAGGCGGGGTTGGAAAATCAACGTCAGCGGCCCTGCATTCTGTCTTTCTTGCAGAAAAAGGGTATCGCGTTATCCTGGTTTCTTTAGACCCCGCCCATAACCAGTGCGATATTTTTGAAAGACCGTTTTCAGACAAACCGCGCGAAGCTACGTCAAATCTTTTTGTCATCGAGGTCGATCAAGAAAACTGGATTAAAATTTATCTCAAGGATGTTTAGCAGCAGATCAGCAGAGCGTATGCCTACCTGACCGCATTCAACCTGGAAAATCATTTCAAAGTTATCAGACATTCACCGGGGCTGGAAGAGTATGCCGTACTTCTTGCCTATAAGCATATCTGTAAATTCATGCCGATGTTGATTTCCTTATTTTTGACATGCCGCCCACTGCATTGTCTTTAAAATTTTTCAGTCTGCCGTCCCTTTCCCTGATCTGGCTGGACCATCTGCTGAGCCTGCGCCGTGAGATCATCAAAAAAAGAGATCTGATCACCAAAATCAAACTGATTAAAAAAGAAT
>CAZFXX010000202.1:0-6087 GCA_964522985.1 uncultured Desulfobacteraceae bacterium | reverse complement strand
TGAATGCCAAAGGGATTATCAACCTGTTTGCCGGGGCACTGGGCGTTGATCCTGAGCTTGTGATGGCGGCCAACGGCAGCACCTGGTTTATTCATACGATTCCATTGGCCCTGGAAACAAGGCGGGCATTGATTATCGGACCGACCTATTCGGATTATGCTGCCGGATGCCGGATGCACAATGTTGAACACAGGTTCTGGCTCAGCCGGCCCGAAAACGGCTTTCAGCCCGGTCCACAGGAGATTAATAAGGCACTGTCAGGCTTTGATACCATATTTATATGCAACCCCAACAACCCTACCGGCGCGTTGATATGCCGTGACGATATTCTTGATTTGTTTGCATGTCATCCCGGTGTGATGTTTGTTGTGGACGAAGCCTATCTGTCCTTTGTAACCGGCGGTGCTAAATCCAGCGTGGCCGGGTGCGGTCTACCCAACGTGGTTGTATTGAATTCACTGTCGAAAATATTTCGAATTCCAGGGCTCAGGATCGGTTTTATGGTCTCATCCGCCCCGGTGATTCAAAAAATGGCACGCTATGCTTTGCCATGGTGTGTGAGCAGTCTGGCCCATGCGGCCGTTACCTGGGTGCTGACCCATCCTGCAACAGCGGATGAATTTATTGAAAAAACAGTGCAATTTGTCACGGCCCAGAGGACAGTTGTAACAGAAGGCCTTGACCTTGTGCCGGATCTGACGGTATTTACCAGCAGTGCGGATTTTATACTGGTGCGGCTTCCGGAAGGGATTTCTGCAGAAACGGTTTGCGCTGCCCTGGCGGCAGACAGGATATTGATTCGAAACTGTGGCAATATTAAGGGCCTTTCCAACCGGTTTGTCCGGATTTCATTGAAAACAGAGGATGTCAACCGGAAACTGGTTCGGAAACTGTCGCATATCTGTCACACTGAGCGTTCAGCGATTCGCCATTAGCGGTTAGCTTTACAAATCAGCGCATTACATTAATAAAAAATAATACCTGACAGGTGAACGTTTGTAATCGTTCAATTTAGTATCCGGAACACGCTGCTGTTTAAGCGGATTGGGTCTAAAAAGGATGTTTTGCAGATGATCCATCGTAATATTCGAAAAATCAAGTTTCATGATTTGGTGTATTTTTCTTGACAAATTTGGTCAATAAATTGTAATTTATCTGGTGTTTTGATTCTGTATATTTTTATTTGGGACCGTGAACCATACTGTCTTTTGACCGGTGCCGGTGTTACGCTAAAGCCCATATATATAGAGTGTTCGACCTCCAACGCGAAACAAATGCAAACTAAAGTTTTTAGAATATTTGTTTAATTATTTTGTCCCCGATCCCTGTATGGGATCATTCATTCCAAAATCTAAAAAGGGAGGCTGTATTATGAAAAAATTTGGTGTATTATTTATTTTGGCAATTGTTGCGTGTGTGTTTCTGGCCGGGCCGGCTATGGCCAAAGAAAAGGTGGTTGTCTATACTTCTCTGGAAAATGAAGAGGTCGTGGAGTACCTTGCACAGGCCAAAGCAGAATTGCCGGACCTTGATATTCAGGCTATTCGACTTTCCACCGGCGAACTGGGCGCCCGAATGCTGGCCGAAAAAAGCAATCCCCAGGCGGATTGTGTCTGGGGCTGGGCCGTCACCAACATGGAAGAATTCGTCCCCCGGAAGATGATAAAACTCTACAAACCCGAGGGATGGGACAAGATTCCGGCCCATTTCAAAGACCCCAACGGATACTGGACCGCCATTGATTTATATGCCGCCGCTTTTGTGATCAACCAAAAAGTGGTGGAGCAGAAAGGACTTCCCATGCCCAAGGGGTGGAACGATCTTTTGAACCCGGCATATAAAGACAAGTTGATCATGCCCAACCCGGCCAGCTCCGGTACCGGATTTCTGCAGATCGCAAGTCTTCTGGAAATGCTGGATCCAGATTACAAAACCAAACCGGTGGAAGACAACAAGGCCTGGGATTTTTTAAAGAAACTCGATAAAAACATGGGCCAGTATATCAAGAGCGGTTCAAAGCCGGCCAAGCTGACCGCAGCCGGTGAATATGCCATCGGCTGTTCCTTTGCCTTTGTCTACTCATCTTTAAAGAAAAAAGGATTTCCCGTGGTTATGGTCCTGCCCGAAGAGGGGGCCGGTTTTGAACTGGAGGCCAATGCACTGCTCGAAGGTGCCAGACATGAAGCCGCCGCCAAGAAATTTTTGGATTGGGCTATTTCCAAAAGTGCCATGAAGGGGTATGCCAAGTTTAAACTGGGCGTCACCTATCCTGGCATCCAGGGACCTGCGGACATGCCGCCGCTGGAATCGATCAAGCTGGCGCCCATGGATTTCCCATGGCAGTCTAAAAACCGTATCAAAATTCTTGAAGTCTGGTCGAATCTGTTTCTGCATTAATTTGACTGTATGAGCAACCAAAGGGCTTTATGGGCAGTCGGTTTTAGTGCTCATGAAGCTCTTTTTTGCGTTTTCTGGTATAAACATCTATGCACTCTTGGATCATGGGGCAGACGTCCCGTTATTGCCACCCAATGCGCCCTGTCATCATTGCCGGATGCCGTTTATAGGGCGTGCAAATGTTTGTTTTTAAATGTTATCTGTAGTGGAAAGGAGCATACCCAAGCACCATGTCAAATAATCTGGTTTTAAATAATATCAGCAAATCATTCGGTTCTCTGGTTGCGGTGGACAATGTCAGCCTCACCGTTGCCCCCGGAGAATTTGTCTGTTTTCTGGGACCCAGCGGATGCGGCAAGACCACACTGCTGAGAATTATTACAGGGTTTGAGTTTCAGACGTCAGGGGATATTTTCTATGGTGACAGAAATCTCAACAATGTGATACCGCAGAAAAGAGACTTTGGCATTGTTTTTCAATCGTATGCGCTGTTTCCCAATATGACGGTGTACCAGAACATTGCTTTCGGATTGAAAATGCGCAAGATGCCGCAGAATTTAATCGATAAGCGTGTGGATGAAATGCTTGAACTGATGGGGCTTACCGAATGGAAGACACATTATCCGTCCCAGTTGAGCGGCGGGCAGCAGCAGCGGGTGGCGTTGGGTCGGGCCATTGCCATAAAACCCAATGTGCTGCTGCTGGATGAACCCTTGAGTGCGCTGGATGCGAAAATTCGGGTGCGCCTGCGGGCCGTTATCAAGCGGTTGCAGAATGACCTGGGTATTACCATGATTTATGTTACCCATGACCAGGAAGAAGCGCTTAGTATGGCCGATCGCGTTGTGGTGATGCGTGGAGGCCAGTTCAGACAGGTCGGTTCACCGTGGGAAATCTATAAGAAACCCAAGACCAGTTTTATCGCCGAGTTTGTCGGAAGGTCCAATTTTTTTGAGGGTCGGAAAAAGGATGACCGGGTCCTTTACGGCCGGTCTGCATTCAGGGTGTCTGAAATAGATACGGCAGACAGTGAAAAGGTCTATCTTTCCATTCGTCCCGAGGATATTGAAATCGTCGGGGCAACGGTTGCATCCGATGATTGTGTCGCTTCCAATATTGTCGATGTCAAAGCTGAACTGGTGACGTTTCTTGGCGCTGTTGTCAATATCCTCGTTACGCTCGAAGGTCAGGAGATCATAGTTGATATTGCCCAGAAAGAGTTTGCGAAAAAACCGATTAAAGAAAAAGATAACATGAAACTCTATTTTCCGCCGGATGCCTTCCATGTTTATTCGGAAATATTCAAGAAATTGATTTAAACGATATGGACCGTTTTGAATACCGGAAAAGGAAGATGGAAAAATGAATTCAATCCAAAGAGAAAATGCCCCCCTGGCCAACTATACGGTTTCATCCGCGCGAATGGAATTTGACAAGTTCATTGTTCCCACGGTGACCGTTTTTATTTTGCTGCTGCTATTTTTTTTCATGCTGTTTCCTTTGTGGATGATTTTGAAATTAAGTTTTTTCAAGGGGGGGGAACTGGCCCTGGCCAATTTTACACTGGCTAATTTCAAACAGTATTTTACCACCGCCTACACGCTGAGATCCTTGTGGCACAGCCTTTATATATCAGGTGTCACCACCGCTATCGTTACGGTTCTGGTGTTCTTTTTTGCCTATGCCCTGACGCGTACCACCATTGTCGGTAAAATTTTTTTTCGCAATATTATCATGATGCCGCTGGTGGCCCCTTCCATTGTGCAGGCCCTGGCGTTGATCTATCTTTTCGGCCGCAACGGGCTGATTACCTCCCATTTTTTTCAGACGGACTGGAATGTTTACGGTGCCACCGGTATCATTATCTCTGAAGTCCTGTACTGTCTGCCCCATGCCTTTGTTATTTTATTTACCACCCTTTCGGCGGTGGACATTCGCCTGGACGAGGCTGCGGAAAGTCTGGGTGCCTCCCCATTCAAGGTGTTCACCCGGATCACACTGCCGTCGGCCAAGTACGGTATTTTGAGTGCCGCGGCCCTGACTTTTAATTTGGCCATTACCGACTTTGGTAATCCTGTCGTGATCGGTGGCAACTACAGCGTGCTGGCCACTGAAATTTATGCCCAGGTCACCAACCTGTATCGGTTCGACCTGGGTGCCACCATCAGTATTATTCTGCTGGTGCCGTCCCTGGCGGCATTTATGCTTAATTACTATATATCGCGCAAAAGTTTTTCCATGATCAGCGGGGCGGCCCGGCCTTTTATTCCGCCTACACGGCCCCTGAAAAAATTATTGTACAGCGCATTTTGCTATTTAATGGCGTTTTCGATTATTCTGATTTTTGCCACGGTTATCATTGGCTCCTTTGTAAAGGTGTGGCCCTACGACTGGTCCTTAACCCTGGCGCACTACAAATTTCCCTCTATCGGCGGGTATTCGGCTATCTGGACTAGTGTCTGGATCTCGTTGATCGTAGGGGTGGTGGGGTCATTCATTACACTGGTGGCCGCCTATGTTATGGAAACCCGGAAGCCCTATTTCAAGCAGGTGGTCTATTTCTTTTCGGTGATGCCGGCAGCCATCCCCGGGCTTGTCATGGGTCTGGGGTATATCCTGGCGTTTAATAAGCCCATCTACTGGTTTTACGGGACCCCCTGGATTATTGTCATCAATATTGTTATCTGTAATTTTACCCTGGGGATTTTGTCGAGTGTTTCGAATTTGAAAAATATCGATTCGTCCATTGAAGAAGCCTCCATCAGCCTTGGGGGCGATACGGTAAGTACTTTTTTCAAGATTATTTTTCCGTTGTCCAGGGTGGCTTTTGTTCAGAATTTCACCTATTTTTTCATGCGCTCCATGACCACCATCAGCGCCGTTATTTTCCTGGTTTCCGCCACTGTTCATCTGGCGGCCATCGAAATTATCATGCTGGATAATGACGGCTGGACAGCCAGCGCCAATGCCATGTGTACCTGTATTATAGCCATCGTGTTTGCGATGCTGGGGGTACTGCATTTTATCAACCGATGGGTCAGTAGAAAATCCGGTGGAGAAGTTGCCACCGGTTGAAAATTTTATTTCGGGCTGAATGATATCAATAACGGGCCTGTTGTCAGCGTGCAGTCATTTGCGCTGTCGTCAGGCCCGTTTGTTTTTCACTGGATGGAAACTCATTTGTTCTTTGTAGAATATTCACAGGGTCGCGACCCTGCGCAGCAATGCCCCTTCGTTCAAGAAGAGAGCCTTCCAGTCGGTAAAAGCTGACGAGCGCTTTAAGGTAGTTAACCACAGTCTGCACCTCGTTGATGCGGCTTGCCAGAAGGTCCCGCTGTGCCTGAGTCACAAACAAATTGGTAGAGAGACCGACCCGAAATTTTTCGGTTTCAATCCGTAGTTTTTCTTCCTGAAATTTTCTGGTTTCAGTACTTGCGGAAATTTGTTCTTTTGTGCGGTTGACTTCAATGTAAGCATTTCGTACATCAAGCTCAACCATCTGTTTCAGATTGTCTAAGACCATTTTTGCCTGGTCCCGGCGAAGAATCGCTCTACGATGCTGCGCCCTGGCATCGCGGTTGAAGATGGGATATTCAAAATTGAGACCCGCCATCATATCATAGCTGTCTCGATCAATGTCGTTCACCGACCCTGAGAATGAATCAGCATATCCGGTCTTCCCAAGTGTAA
>CAZFXX010000201.1:0-6123 GCA_964522985.1 uncultured Desulfobacteraceae bacterium | reverse complement strand
TAGGCCGGTACGTTGCATACCGTGATTTTTTGGTTCGAGCAGTAATCAAGGTCGATCTGGTCCACACCGGTGGACCGCAGGGCAATCAGCTTGAGCTCTTTGAGTGGTTTCAGTGCGGTCTCGCTTAAGATCGACATGTCGGTGGAGATGATTTCCGCGTCATCGTACATCCGGGCATTGTCCGGGGTAAGCATGCCTTCGACCCAGACGGTTTCCAATCGGCTTCCGGTGGCTTGCCAGGCGGCTTTTATCCACGGCTCGCTTTCAAACAGATGTATCTTCACAGGGAATTCATCTCATTTTTGGGGCAATTTTAAGTCCATGAAAGGCACCCGGTCCGATTCCGGCAATGCCAATGCCCCATGACGCGTTCACCAGAATTCATTTCATCACCTCAGGAGTAGATCACCGAGTCCAAGAGATCGGCGATGGTGAAATTGTTTTTGTGTCATAAAAAACGATTTGACACGCTCAATTTATAAAAGAGGCCATCGGAAAAATGTGACGGCCTCTCATAGTTGGTGTTACATCTCAATCATGCAGGATTCAGGTAACAGGCATTACGCAAACCACCACCGCTCACAGGCCTTCCATCCGTCCATTTCCCAGTTGGCCGCAAGCTTGCCGTAGCGAAGTTTATCGGTTCCCGCATGCAGATCCTGAACAAACGCAATAACGATCACGCCGCCGTCATCTCTGACGATCTGCTGCATTTCATAGTACATTTCTCTTCGTTTATTTGTATCCAGCTCAGCTCGCGCCTTGATCAGCAGCTCATTAAAGCGTGCGTTTTTCCAGTGGGAGTCGTTCCAGGGTGCATCTGCAGCATAGGATGTGGTAAACATCCAGTCTTCCGTGGGCCGGCCTCCCCAGTAAACGGCACAAAAGGATTTCTTCATCCATACATCGGTCCAGTAACCATCTCCCGGCTCGCGAACTAGATCGATCTGAATACCGGCTTTCGCCGCCTGCTCCTTGTACAGCATCCCCGCATCCACCGAACCGGGAAATCCCTCGTCCGCAACGGATAGCTTGAAGGTGTGGCCCGACAGTCCGGCTTTCTTAAGATAAAACCTAGCCTTGTCCGGATCAAATTTACGTTTCGGCAGATCCTTGTTGTGATAGCGGTTTACGGGCGAAATGGGATGATCGTTGCCGGCGACTGCGTACCCCCGAAGGACCTGTTTGATCACCAGATCCCGATCAAAGGCGTATTTCATAGCCAGCCGGACATTGACGTCGTCAAAGGGTTTGTGGTCACACAGCATGGCAAATGTATAGTGTTTCATGCCGTTGGTGACGATGGGCTGAATGCCGGGGGTCCGTTTCAGTAAATGAAAGGTCTTTTTTTCGCACCGGTTGATGACATCCACCTGGCCGGTTTTCAAAGCCGTGGTCCTGGAGTTCACATCGGGAATGTGAAGCATCTCGACTTCATCAAAATGACCGCGATCCGACTTGAAATAATTCGGGTTCTTCCTAGCAAAGGAACGTACACCCGGTTCCAAGGTTACCTGTTTATAGGCCCCGGTGCCGACGTTGTCCATGAAATTGGTGGTTTCAGCCGGACAGATGGTGAGGTGGTAATCGCTCATCAGGAAGGGAAAGTCGGCGGAACCGCTTTTCAGGGTAAACGACACGGTGTACCTGTCCTCCTTTTTAATCTCTTCAATCGAGGTCAAAAGCGCCTTGGCCGCCGATTTGGACGCCTCTGTGCGATGTCGCTGGATCGACCAGATCACATCGTCTGCATCCATGGTCTTGCCGTTGTGAAATTCCACGCCCTTTCGCAGTTTGAACACCCATTTGGCTGCATCAGGGGCAGATTCCCACGACTCGGCCAACTCCGGTACAGGTGTCATCGTGTGATCCACCTCCACCAGATTGTTGCGTGTCTGATAGTTGTAGACCTGCATGAAGGTGTTGGTGATTAATGAGGGATCACCATTGTCCGAAATGTTGCCGCCCTGAATCCCGACACGAAGACGGCCACCTTTTTTGGGTACGGCGGCAAAAGCCTTCCGGTTCATCAAAAGAGGCGAAGCCGTCGCGGCAATTCCCAATGCCGACAGTCCTTTCATAAATTGGCGCCTTGTAATTCTCCCATCGCTGAACGCCCTTATGTAATCCTCATAGTTTTTCATTTGCATATCCTCTTTTTTTTGGGTTGAGTGATGCTTAAAAAAACAGATTAATTGAATACACAATTAAAAGATTCTGCTATCTATCGCCGAGCTCCCGGGAAAGCGACCTTCCGGCAGCTGCCAAATCGAATAGGATTGTTTTGATCTTCTCATCCGTCAATCGCGTCGAAGGGCCTGAAATACTGATGGCATGTGATGGAAATTCCGTAAAATCAAATATCGGAACGGCAACACACCGCATGTTCAGATCCCATTCTTCGTTGTCGACAGCATACCCTCTTTCGCGAATGTTTAAAAGTTCCTGTCTGAACCTTTTCCTGCCCGTTATCGTATTGGGGGTGATGGGTTTGAAGTCGCAGGATTCAATATAGGCATTCTGCTCTTCCATGGGGCGAAACGTCAGAATCGCCTTGCCCATTGCCACTGTATGTATCGGGGACCGGCTTCCGATGGGTGCGTCAAACCGGATTCTTTCCCGGCCGGAAACCACGTCAATGGTGACCACATCATTTCCATCCAGACGCCCCAGATTGACGGTCTCATTGAAACTTTCCGCCAGTTTTTTCATGGACGCCCTTGCCGGGGGCCGAATTTCGACAATTTCGGCTATTTTGTTGCCGACTTCGAATACCTTCAATGTAGGATGGTACCGGCCGCCACCGTCGATGGAAATATAGCCCAGGTCCCTCAACGTCAGCAGAAATCGGTTACAGGTACTGCGATCCATTTGAAGCGCCCTTGAAATTTCCGTCGTTGTAAGGTTTGGATGATCGGCCAGAAATTCAACCGTCGTGAGCCCTTTGTCCAGAGCATTGATCCAGTAATAGGGCTTTTGAGAATTTTGATTATTTTTTCCCATTTCAGGTAAATCCTCTGTCCTTGGAAGCCAACAAAATGAGATAGCATTTTAATCACATTGTGATTAAAGTAATCATATAATGAACACTAATAGCACCACTGGATATGATTTGTCAAATTTATTTTACAGAGTTTGAAAAGTCCAGTTTATACAAAATGTTAGACAAAAAATTTTGTTTAGAAGTCTATCGCCAATCCCCGTAGTAAAGCATGCAGACTTGCCGGGGGCGAAGCTTGGTTAAGTCCGGCTTCATGCGCCTAAAATACCGGAATTTTAGCCAATTAATAGCAAGATTACGTATTGACAATAATTAGCTATATGATATTTTGTTTCCGATCGCTGGTGTAATAATGAAAATTGCCGTGGAGTTTCCAGCTCCACTACAATTGGGATGCAACCGGTCATATTGTATAATTTTAAAATTTTTCACTTCGAATTTTTATCTGTCTGACTTCAGATGCTATTAAGATTTTTTATTAAATAAATACTGAATTTACTGTCAAAATAGCTCATAAGTACCTTTGTAAATAATTTATACAACAGGATACAATATGCTGCTTGATAATAAGACAAAATCTAATCAAAACGGTCATTTTAGAGTTTTTGACCTGCTATCAAATTATGTTGAAAGCGGCCGGATGGATATTGTCACCGGCTATTTTTCCACTATCGCTCTTGCAAAACTGTTTGATGCGGTTAGCCATGCACAATCCTTTCGCATGATTCTGGGCGATCTCTTACAGGCCGAAGCTAAAAATGAAAAAATAATTAATCTGTTGAGTGATTGTCTTTCTGTAAACCATGTTTTGAATTTAAATGTTTCCGCCAAAAAAGCGGTTGAATTCTTAAAACAGGAAAAAGTCAGGGTAAAAACAATCCAGCGCAATTTCTGTCATGCCAAAACCTATATCTATAAAGATAAAGACCCCCGTAAGCATTTTCAGATTATTGGAAGCTCAAATTTAACCGAAGCCGGACTTGGGCTGAAAGAATCCGCCAACATTGAACTGAACCGGGCTGAAACCGGCGATAATCCTGATTACCATGAACTCACCGGGTGGTTTCAAGAGTTGTGGCAAAGCAAATCTGCGCTTGATAAAATTGAGCTGTCCGACAAAACAAAAATTAACTGCAAAGAATACCTCATCAATCTAATTCGTAATTTCTATAAAGAATATTCTCCCGAAAATCTTTATTACAAGGTTTTATATGAATTATTCAAAGAGGATTTACTGTCAATCTCTTTTGACAAGGAATTTATAAAAGAGATCAGTCATTTGAAAGACACGATCATTTATAATAAGCTTTATTCCTTTCAGCAAAAAGGGGTTATCAGCCTTATCAAGATGCTGCAAAAAGAAAACGGGGCGATTTTAGCCGATGCCGTCGGTCTGGGTAAAACATGGTCAGCCCTGGCAGTAATGAAGTATTTTGGAATCAAGGGGTACAAGGTTATTTTATTGTGTCCCAAAAAGCTTGAAAACAACTGGCGGCAATATCTTGAAGGTCATCGTTCAATATTTGAAAATGACCGATTGAACTATACCATCCGATTCCACACAGACCTTCAAGATGAAAGGCTTCAAAACTACCAGGACGGTTTCACCATCAAAAGATTTTTTCAGGGCAATCCCAAGGTTCTTATCGTCATTGACGAAAGTCATAATTTAAGAAACGACAAATCTTCGCGATACAAATTCCTGGTGGAAAATATCCTGCGAAAAAATAAGGACGTCAAGGTATTACAGCTTTCCGCAACGCCCATAAACAACCGGCTGACAGACATCCGAAATCAGTTTAAACTGATCAAAAAAGGATTTGACGAAGGTTTCAGAGAAAGCGAAATTGGCATTAGAAGCCTGCAGAATATTTTTGCAAACGCCCAGAAAGAATATAAAAACTGGCAAAATCTCGAAAATAAAAAAGTAAAAGATTTTATCCAGCTCATCCCGCAGAAATTTTTTGACCTGACAGACGCGTTAATTGTCGCTCGTACCCGAAAATTGATTGAAACTGAATTCGGCGCCATGTCTTTCCCGGCAAAAGAAATTCCGATTAACGAATATATCAATCCTGAAAATATCGGCAGCCTTAAAACATTTGACGATATTCTGAATGCAATTAAAGTCAACCTCACCGCATACAGACCCTCTGAATACATAAAAGATGAAAACCCGGTCAGTTTTTTTGAAGACCCCAGGCAAAGAGAAAAATTTCTTGTTAAAATGATGTTCATACTGCTCATGAAACGACTGGAATCAAGCTGGTTTTCATTTAAAAATACGGTTGAAAATATTTTAAATCATCATGAAAAGGCCTTGGCAAAAGTAGACCGCTATATTGAATCATCAGAGAGCATAAACCTGGAATCAGAGATTATCGATGAGGACATTATTGAAGATCTGGAACAGGCGGCAGTGGATTATGCTGTCGCAGGTATGGAAGAGGATACAGAGCCGCCCGGGGAATTGAGCCTGGGTAAGAAAAATCCTGTTTTGCTTTCAAATATTAAGGATATTCACTTTTTTAAAAAGCATCTTGAAGAAGACATATCAAAATTTACGATTTTAAAGAAAAATCTCCATGTGTATGAACAGGAGCTTATTGATAACAAAAAAACCGACAACAAGCTGGATAAACTGGCCTGGCATATAGAAAATAAGAGAAAAAAATGCGTCAATCAAAAAGTGCTGATATTTACGGTTTTTAAAGACACAGCTCAGTATCTTTTCCGTGAATTTATAAAAAGAGGTTATACAAATATTGCCTTTGTTTCAGGCGCCCATTCGGAAACTGATGGTGGTTATAGAGGCACAAAGTTTCATGAAATTCTTCAACGTTTTGCGCCGTATACAAAACTGTACAACGAAAGAGACTGGGAGTATATCTACGATAAGGGCCGGAAAAATGATTCGGATAATTTCCAAGTTCCGGCAAGCTTTGAAGAATGGAAAAAAGTTATAAAAAATTACGATCCGGTCACCCGGGATAAAATTGATAACCCTATAGATATTCTGATTGCGACGGACTGCTTAAGTGAAGGGCAGAATCTTCAGGACTGCGATTGTGTGATCAATTATGATATTCACTGGAATCCGGTCAGGCTTATTCAGCGTATGG
>CAZFXX010000200.1:0-6167 GCA_964522985.1 uncultured Desulfobacteraceae bacterium | reverse complement strand
GCTGACCGATATCTTCTAAAATTCGAGTCCGCTTTTTTTTGGAATCCACAAGCAGGGTAATCTGAGAGGCAAATTCCTGTTCGAGAATATGCATCGTTTGATTCTGGTCATTAAATACTACCAGGGTTTTTTGAAGATCAGCCTGGTTTTGCGTCAGTTCTTCAAGGACCCGGCGATCATAGGCAATTATTTTTCCCAGAGCCGACCGGCGTTTAAAAAATTCGTACATATTTTTAGAAGACGCTAGGACATGGATCTGCCCCAGCCGCCCGAGCTTATACAGGGCCACTATTCGTCCTGATGTATACGCCTCGCCTTTTTTTATTTTTTCCAAAAGTTTTGCAAGCAGGGCATTTGTGGCTTTTTTTCTCTCTTGAAGCGCTTTCTGCCTGTCCTTGAGGAGGCCAACCCGTCTTGTGGCAATATTGAAATCGCGATCGATCCGGTCCAGGTTATCGATTACTTCGGTTTCCCGGGCGGCAATCGTCTGAACAGTTTCCTTTCGTTTTTGTATTTGATTGTTTACATCACTGGCCTGTTTTTTGAATTTTTGAACAGCAGCCATCTCTTTTTCACGCTTTTTCTCCTCATCTTTTATTATTTTTACATAGCGCGGTTCATTAATAATATATCCGGACCGGTCCTCGTGCAGGATATTGATCCAGCCATCACAAAATTTCAGGATCTGAACGCTCGTACCCTTGTTGAGCTGTCTGATGGGGGTGCCTGCCTTTTGGGGACCCGTACGCATGTTCAGCCGGTTTACCCGCACAATTGCCCTGTCCGCCCGCACCTCGCAGACCAGTAGGGACGACAACAAAAGAATACCTGCTGCAGTGAAGCTTACACCTTTAAAAATTGTTTGAGAGAAAGACAACATCCCAACCACCCGACAAACATGCTGCACAATATGATGGATAAAAAAGTCCCGGGAGAAAGAAACCTGATGGTCAGCAGATTGGAAGAAAAATCCTGCTGAATACTTGACACCACCAAAAAGTACGCCAGAAAAAGTACGGCGACACCAATGATACCGCCGCAGGCGCCCTGAATCAGCCCTTCGATATAAAAAGGCGCTTTTATAAACCCATCCGTAGCGCCGACCAGGCGCATAATTTCAATTTCTTCCTGACGAGAGTAGAGCATAAGGCGGATCGTATTGGCCACAATAAACACAGCCGCCATGAAAAAGATACCGCCGATGGCATACCCGGCAAGCCGCAGCAGGTTAAAAATATCCAAAAACCGGCCGAGCCACTGTTGACCATATTCCACTTCCGTCACGCCTTCTACGGATTCAATCCGGTTGGCCAGGGCCTCCATCTGCTCCAGGTTCCGGGCCGCTGTCGCCATATGGATTTCAAAGGCATCCGGGAGAGGGTTTTTATCAAGCCCATTTAATATAGAGGATTGCCGTTTCATCTGGGTTTTCAACTGATTCAATGCTTCCATCCTGGATATGAAACGGGCTTTTGCAACCCCGGGAATGGATTGAAGCTCATCTTTGATTTCAAGGTAGACAGACGCTTGAATATCCGGCTCCAGATAAGCCATCAATTGAACGCCTTTTTCCCAGTAGCGCATCATATCACCGGCATTGACAATAAAAAGGGTGAAGGCACTGACAATCAAAACCGATAAAGCCATGGTAATAATGGTGACGGCGTTTAAAAATCTGTTGGTACGGATGTCGTGAACCGCTTTTTGGAAAAAAAGTTTCATGGGAAAAATTCAAAAAATAAAACGGTTATGGTTGTTTTCGGCAACCGGGCCAGCCACGTCTGTTTCTAAAGTTTTTCAGTTTGTTGAAAGGTGACTGAATGTAATTGCCCCCGGGTGAGGTGGATGACCCTGCCCCCTGTTTCCCGAATTAACTGCCTGTCATGGGTGGCGACAATAATCGTGGCCCCCCGGGTGTGAAACTGTTTTAAAAGGTTTATAATAATGCCCGCGGATTCATCATCCAGGCTGCCGGTGGGCTCATCGGCGAGTATGATTTTCGGGTCTCCCGCCACGGCCCGGGCAACGGCTATTCGCTGCTGTTCGCCTCCGGACAGGCTGGGCGGAAAAGCATCCATGCGATCTGACAGTCCCACCGTCCGGAGAAGACTGTTGACTTTTTTTTCGATAAATCGGCGTTTTTTGCCCTTGGCCTCCAGCACGATGGCAATATTTTCAAAAATTGTTTTTGTCGGGATCAGTTTGTAATCCTGAAATATAATCCCGAATTCTCGCCGAAGATAGGGAATACGCTTTCGGGAAATTCTTGACAAATTCAACCCGTCAATGAGGATCTGCCCTTCTGATACCGGTTCCCCGCGGTAGAGCAGTTTCAGCAGGGTTGTTTTGCCGGCACCACTGGGGCCGTTGATGAAAAGAAAATCATTTTTTAAAACATCCAGGGTAATATCCGTCAATGCTTTTTTTGCACCGTATAGTTTATGAACATGGAAAATTCTAATTATTGCCGTTTTTCTTTTTTTTTCAGTCATTCCATGCCTGACTTTTTTTCGTCACAGTTGCCCGGTTCGTTCATGCAGGTCTGCAATTGTTTTAACGCAGCCTTATGAGTTTTTATTGACCAATGCGGGTTTTATTGGTATCATATTTTTTGAGTTCAGGGAGTGCTGCTTCCAGTTTTCTCTGCTCGAAAACCTCCACTGAATCCCATTAAACCATGCTTTTTCCCTTTCGGTGGAGGTTTTTTATCGTAGATCGATCTTAAAATCAATATATTCTTATCATCGGCAGGCGGATATGTGATTTGGCGCCGATTCAATAGATATGACGGGAGCTGACCTGCCGGACAACTTATATTTAAAGAAAATAATATGAAACAGGAACTGATCGAACTGCTTTGCAAAAAATCGTTTAAATACAGCAAAACATCTGAATTCAAACTGGTTTCAGGTAAAATGAGCCCATTTTATGTCAACTGCAAGCCCACCACTTTAAGTCCGCGTGGGATTTATCTGGTGGGGCAGCTTGTGTTTAATGCCGTCTATGAGCTGGCGCCCGATGGGGTCGGCGGGCTCACATTCGGGGCCGACCCCATCGCAGTGGCAACGGCGTTTGCCTCTGAATTGAACCACTGCCCGATAAAGGCGTTTTCGATTCGCAAAACCCGGAAAGACCACGGTATTATAAAATGGATCGAGGGAGACCTGGCCCCGGGACAAAAGGTCGTTATCATTGATGACGTAGCGACTACCGGCGGCTCCACCATAAAAGCGGTGGAACGGGCCCGGGCCGAAGGAATGGATGTGGTAAAGGCCGTAATACTGGTGGACCGTCAGGAGGGGGGACTTGAAAATATCCGTAAACAGGTCCAGAATGTAACCGCAATTGTAAACAGAGACGAACTGATGGCGCAATGGCGTCAACAAATATAGGTTGCACAGGCGTTATTTGATTCCCAGGCACTCACTCGGTCAACCCGTAGGGACGGGGGCTGAATACGCGCCTGCATCCCATCGGCAATATAGCGGGCAATATTCTCGGATGAAGGCTGGCGTTTTCCTGAAAAAAAATCCAGCTCATTTAAAAATTTATGATCGATTGTATCCATAATTTCGGCAAGATGTTTTTTTAGGATACCGAAATCCATGAGCACGCCGGCCTCATCTAATTTTTCACCGGTTACAAAAACCTCTACCTTCCAGTTGTGACCATGCAGGTTTTCACATTTTTTTCCAACCATCCGGAGCTGATGCGCAGCCGAAAAATCGGTAATCACTTTCAACTCAAACATCTGTTTTATATCTCCCTTACGCCCCGGTAGCGCTACTTTTGAATATATTCTTCAGCTTAGAGGAAAATTTTTCCGTTTCAAGTTTTGCAAATTCTTTCAGCAAAACCTCCTGCTTCCTGGAAAGATTGATGGGTGTTTTAATCAACACCTGTATGATCTGATCGCCCCGCCGGCCATTTCTAAGGGAGGGGATACCTTCACCATGCAGATAAAACAGCTTGCCCGGCTGTGTGCCTTTGGGAATATCGAGCTGTTTTTCATCTTTCAACGTAGGCACCTTTATTTTGTCTCCCAAAGCCGCCTGGATAAAACTGATGGGTATCTGGCAGATGATGTTGGTATTGTCCCGCTTGAAAAAATCATGGGCATCTACATGAATAAACACATACAGGTCTCCGGCCGGTCCGCCGTTTGTTCCGGACTCCCCTTCGCCGGTCAGACGCAGACGGGACCCGGTATCGACCCCGGCCGGGATTTTAACCGAAACCGTTTTGCTGATCCTTACCTGCCCGGAGCCGCGGCAGTTGGAACAGGGCTCTTTTATGGTCTGTCCGGCACCCCGGCACGACGGGCAGGTGGTCCGGACCGAGAAAAACCCCTGGCTTCGGCTTACCTGGCCCGCACCGCCGCAGGTCTGGCAGATTTCAGGCTGAGTGCCGGGTTTGCACCCATTGCCTTTGCATTGGGAGCAGGGTTCCATTTTATCTAGGATTATTTCAGTTTCGGTTCCAAACACAGCTTTCATGAAGCTCAGTTGAAGATCATATCTGAGATCCGCCCCTTTTCGCCCTCTGGATCGTGACCGCCCGCCGCCGCCGCCAAAACCAAAAAAGTCTTCAAAAATATCACCGAAGCTCGAAAAAATATCTTCAAATCCACCAAATCCGGAAAAACCGGCACCTTCCAGCCCCTGATGCCCGTACTGGTCATAGATATTGCGTTTTTGAGGATCCCGTAAAACCTCATAGGCTTCGGCGGCCTCCTTGAATTTATCCTCAGCTTCCCTGTTGCCCGGATTTTTGTCCGGGTGATGTTTCATGGCAAGTTTGCGATAACTTTTTTTGATCCTGCCGTCATCCGCATCCCGGTCTACACCGAGAATTTCATAATAATCACGTTTGGTTGTCATTCAATTGCCTGCCAAGAATCGTCAACGCCGCTACTTTTTTCACCAATTTTCCGTTGTTTGCAGCGGCCTTTAATTCCATATGGGTGAATATTGTAATGGATTAACCGTTATGCTATTTTAAAAGGCATGCTTTTATGCCGAAATTATCTCTTTTAATAATCCAATAAAATAATTCATATATCAGGGTTGTCAATGAATAATATGGAACTTCCGTTTGTCCGGGATATGTTTGAGACCATCGCGCCCCACTACGATTTTCTAAATAGATTGTTAAGTCTGAGACAGGATATCGTCTGGCGCCAAAGCATGGTTAAAGCCATGGAAATTCCGGTTAACGGCCGGGTCCTTGATGCCGCCTGCGGTACCTGTGATGTCGCCATTGAAATTAACCGTCAGAAAGGAGCTGAAGCCTATGTGGCCGGCGTGGATTTTTCGCCTGAGATGCTACGGCTCGGGAACTCTAAAATAAAATCAGCTATCAAAGGCAGTCGCGTGCAGCTTGCTGCGGCAAATGCGTTTGATTTGCCTTTTAACCCCGACACATTTGATGCCGTAACCATCGCCTTCGGTATCCGCAATATTGCCGACAAGCTGTCTGTGCTGAAAGTTTTTCATAATCACCTTAAACGCGGCGGCATGCTGCTGGTGCTGGAGCTATCGACCCCGCAAAAAGGGTTGATGCTGGACCTTTACCTGTTTTATTTTAGGAAGATACTACCATTGGTCGGCTGGTTTTTTTCTAAAAATTTAAAGGCCTATCGATACCTTCCCGCATCCGTGCTGAATTTTCCAGGTGCGGTTGAATTTGCCGCTATAATGAGGGAGGCGGGATTCTGCGATGTCCAATGGAAAAAAATGACCATGGGAATCGTTACCTTATACCGGGGGCGGAAAAAAAAGGGTGAAGTTTAAAGGGTGGAAGGCAGACATAAAATATGTCATGTTTCCGGCCACAGGCACGGTGTGGGAAAAATAAATTCAATTACCAATAATTTTGTCACAATCGAATTCAACGCCTGTGATACCATGGGGCGTAAAAGAGTGGTTTTACAATACACCCAATGCCTTGATCCAGATGGGTGACCTGTTGAGACATGGCGTCCAGCCTTTGCAAGCCTGTTTTCTTGGACAACATTTGTCTTCAGTATGTTAGGGGCCAAAGCGGATTCGGCCTGTTTCTGGTGAATAAATCAAGCGGCTGTCATTTATGGGTCCATTTGATATTGAAGACACTATTTGCGTATTTCAGGGCGTCTCCCTTGAGCTGCGGATATGTATATCTTGTTG
>CAZFXX010000199.1:0-6226 GCA_964522985.1 uncultured Desulfobacteraceae bacterium | reverse complement strand
AATCCAGGGAATAGATAAAAAGGGCCGTCCAGATCAGTATAAAACTGATGACCTGTGCTTTTGCAAAGGGCTCCTTAAATGCAAACACACCCAGCAGGAACATGCAGGTCGGGGCAATATATTGTAAAAATCCCATTGTGGACAAATTCAGGCTTCGAGTGCCCCGGATGAACAGCAGCAGCGGAAGGGCCGTGACCAGGACCGTACCGATGAGAATCAGGTCAAGTATGCAGCCGGAATGCAGAAACGTGCCGGTACCGGAACGGTTCAAGTGGATAAGCCAGATAGACGCCGGAACAGAGAGCAGCAGGGTTTCAACGGAAAGACCCGTCAGGGAACCCGCCGGCACTATTTTGCGGATCAGGCCATAGAGACCGAAACTGAAAGCCATTGCCAGCGATATCCACGGAAAACCGCCATAGTGAACTGTCAGATACAATACTCCGGCCGCAGCCATTACAAAGGCAACGGCCTGGGCACGGCGCAGCCGTTCTTTCAAGAACAGAATACCCAGCAGCACATTGACCAGGGGATTGATATAGTATCCTAAACTGGCCTGAAGGACCCGGTCATGATTGACGGCCCAGATATAGAGCAGCCAGTTCAATGCCAGCAGAAGGGCGCTTAAAAGAAGGACCGACAAGGTGCGCGGATTCAAAAAAGCGGATTTGACTTCTCTCCACCGGTGCTTACGCACCAGCAGGGGAATCAGAAATAGAAAAGACCATATCATCCGGTGGTTGATGATTTCAAAAGCAGGCACCGTTTGCAGCAGTTTCCAGTAAAGCGGACTCATTCCCCATATCAGATACGCCGAAACCCCGCAAAGGACCCCCTTGAGCTTCTCAGGATCGGGGTTTGACCATGCAAACCATCTCATATCGTCAACAGCTTTTCATTTTCTGTTAAAATTTCCGTGAGGGGGATACCCCAATATTTTACTTCAATATTGAGTTTTTCCAGTGTTTCAGTGACGCCTAACTGATCTGCGCAGGCTTTGCACGCAGTGATATGGACACCCGCATCCAATGCCTCTTTAATTTTTTTTTGCATGGCGATATCTTCGCTCACCAGTTTGACAGGTGCCCCCCAGATAATCAGGGTGATTTTTTCCCACCAGCCATTAAGAAGAGAATTGATGGTGTACATGAATACCATTTTTTCTGCTGTAATCGGATTGTCATTTGTCCATAGCACGTACAGATGTTTATTTTCGTTCATCTCTTATCTCCCTCCAAACAGGTGCCTCCCTTATATCCATAACACACGGATACGTATCATTGCTTTTTTAATATAACAATCAAAAGTTTGACTTACGCGTTCCAGCAAAGTATGACTCAGTAACCAATCACTGTCATTAACTTTAGAAACAGCCGTATGGATCACCAGGGCATGAAGAACATGAAACAAAATCAATGAATTATTCGATGTTACCCTTCAAGCTTTAATAACTTCATGGTAAAAAACAGGTGTTGTTTTCATTAAGTTAATGGCATTGAGTAACCAATGTTATCACTTCGTGAAATGATAACTATTCGCGGTTATCGTTTTACGTTTAAAAAAAACTATGAACTGTGAACTGACAACCGGGAACGGCCATGTAAAAAGACAGGAGAAATCTTGATTTTATATCGTTTGAAACCGGGCGAAAACAAAAAGAATGATGGGAAAAAACATCGCGTCATTAGACGCAAAAAAGGCAGTCGACCTGTTCCAGCCTATCAATACCAGCAGGATTCACGCTATTTTGCCCGTATCGCCGAAGGCATAAAAGAGGCCGGTGCAAAAGAACTGGCCGAGCTTGGGGCAGAGGATATTTCCCTGGAATACCGTGGGATTCACTTCAGGGCAGATAAGGCGACCCTGTACCGGATCAATTATTTGACAAGGCTGGTTTCAAGGTGCCTTGCCCCGTTGACATCATTTGCCTGTCCTGACACCGATGTGTTGTATAAACATGCAAAGCAGATCAGGTGGGAAGATTTTTTTGCCAAGGACAGTACCTTTGCGGTATTCGGCAATGTTTCTGACAGCACGATTACGCATTCCAAGTATGCCTCCCTGCGCCTCAAGGATGCTGTAGCTGATTATTTCAGAGAGATGACCGGCAGTCGGCCGAATGTGTCTGTGCAGGACCCTGATGTTTTGCTGAACCTTCATATCAGGCATGACACGGCAGGGATAAGCATCGATACGTCCGGTGGCGCTCTTCACCGGCGGGGATACCGGATAGAAGCGGTCTCGGCACCCATGCAGGAAACCATTGCGGCGGCCATTATCCGTCTTGCAAGGTGGGATGGCTCGATTCCCTTATACGATCCCATGTGCGGGTCGGGCACCCTGTTATGTGAGGCGCTGATGCACTATTGCCATATTCCTGCAGGCATATTTAGAAATAAATTCGGTTTTCAGTGCCTGCCTGATTTTAATGCTGCGATCTGGAAGCAGGTGAAAAAAACGGCGGACACCGGTATCCGGCCTCTGCCCCGGGGATTGATTGCCGGCAGTGATATATCTGAAAACGCCGTTGCCATCGCCAGGACAAATATTATGGGGCTGCATCACGGAAAAAATGTACGGATTGGAAAATCGGATTTCAGAGCACTGTCTGCCTTTGAAAAACATGTCATTGTCGCCAATCCGCCTTATGGCATTCGCATGGGGGCTGGGGAGGATCTCGACGCATTTTACAAGGATCTGGGTGATTTTTTGAAATTAAAGTGCATTGATTCAAACGCATATATCTATTTCGGAGATCGGGCATACATTAAAAAGGTCGGTTTGAAAGCATCATGGAAAAAGCCCATCAAGACCGGCGGACTGGATGGGCGGCTGGTGAAATATGAAATGTATTGATTTGAAATCCGGATTTCCACTGGCCGAGTATTATAAGAAATGGAACAGTTGGTATGAAAATAGCACTGATCGCGAATCCGTGTTCAGGAGGGCAAAAGAGGAAGAAAGTGATCCCCGAGGTGGAAAGGCAGTTGCAGGAAAAAAAGATCGAATATGATCTTTATATCACACGGTACCACCGGCACGCTGAATGCATTTTGGAAGATATCAATGTGGGTGATTATGATGCACTGGTTTCCCTTGGCGGAGATGGAACCAATTTCCACGTATTAAACGCGCTTTTAAAAAGTTATAAATCGGGAAAAATTCCGGCACTTGGTATGATCCCGGTGGGCCGGGGAAACTCTTTTGCAAGAGATCTGGATATCAGGTTGACCCGGGATGGGATAAGCGCTGTGGTCCGTCAAAATACAAGGGCGGTGGATGTTTGCAGTTTTACCCACGGGAAAGAACGATATTATTTTGTAAACCTGACGGGTTTCGGATTTGTAACGGATGTGGCCAGGACAGCGGCAAAATTCAGGTGCCTGGGCGACTTGAGCTATGTCATCGGTGTGTTGATTCAAACCGTCGGACTCAGTTTTCACGATATGACACTCGATATAGACGGAAAACAAGTATCCGGGAAAAACTGTTTTGTTGAGTTCTGCAATTCCCGCTATACCGGCGGAAGCATGCTTATGGCCCCTGAGGCGAAGATCGATGACGGTGTCTTTGATGTAGTCGTCACCGGGCCGCTTGGCCGGCTGAGTCTCCTGGCGACGCTCCCTAAAATATTCAAAGGCACCCACGGGGATAATCCGGCCGTACGATTTTTCAGGGCCAAAAAAGTAAAGGTTACAACAACTCCGCCCAAAGGGCTTCTTCCCGATGGAGAGATTTTCGGTACAACCCCGACTGAGATAAACATTCATCCGAAACTGGTGAGATATTTGTGTTGAAAACCATACGATCCTTATCTCTGTGGGCCATCGGGCTGGTCCATTTTTTAATTGTATTTATCATTATCTGGGTTTGCATTCTTATTTTTCCAAAGGAAAAAACCTATCGTCTTGCAGGGGTGTTGTTCGGCATTCAGCTCAGGATAATGGGCGCCGGACTGACAGTAAAAGGCGTAAAAAATATTGATCCGTCCAGGCCGTATCTGGTCATGGGCAATCACCAGAGTCTTTTTGACCTTTTTGCCATTCCGGCCGCCATTCCCATCTCCATGGTGGGCGTGGAGGCAGCCTATCATTTTTCCCTGCCGCTGTGGGGCCCCCTGATTACCAGATGGGGGTGTATCCCCATTGTCAGAAAAGATCTTGCAAAAGCTGTCAAAAGTCTGGACAAGGCCAGAGAAACCTTTTCAAAAGGCGTTTCCATCATCATTCTTCCCGAGGGACACAGGACACTGACGGGTGAAATTCAGGAATTTAAAAAGGGCTCTTTTTTTCTTGCCCTGCAGGCCAAAGCAGATATCCTGCCAGTTTCGTTCAGCGGATTTTATCGGTATCACAACAAGCATTCCTGGCATCTCAACCCCGGCAAAGTGGTTGCCCGAATCGGAAAGCCCATCCCATACGCGCTTTATAAGAATCTTTCAGTCGATGAATTGAGGAATTTTGTGCGTGATACAATTATTAAGCTGCAGAAAGTTGATAAATAGATGAAAATCCACCATTGACAAAGTACAGGCTTTTCCATATGAAACCAAAATATCCATGCAAATGGATTTTGAGAAAGGTCGAAAAACAGAATTAGAAACATTTACCGGCTTTGTCGTTAATGAAGCCGGTAAACTGGGGTTATCCGTCCCACATTATCAGAAAATATATTATGAACTGAAACAGCGCATATAAATATAGATCTGATAAGGCTGATATTATGCACGGTTATAGATTGACGATCCAGCAGTGAACGCAACGGCCAAAATCGGTAACCAAAATCTGTGGCATGTGCCGGCCGCATCTGCCGAAAGCAACGCCAAGCGTAAAAAACAGTCATTATTCTTTGAGCTTTAAAGCAATTGAAGCAACATGCCTTCCCTGAAAGCGCGCGCCGTCCAACTCATTTTTACTGGGCATTCTCTCGCCTGATCCCCCTGCAATGGTGGAGGCCCCGTAGGGGGAACCGCCCGTGATTTCATCTACCCGCATCTGCCCCTGGAAGGCATACGGCAGACCGACAACCACAAACCCATGGTGAAACAAAGTGGTATGAAATGAAAGGATGGTGGATTCCTGACCGCCATGCTGGGTTGCAGAGCTGGTAAAAACACTGCCCACCTTGCCTACCAGCGCACCGGTGGCCCAGAGCTGGCCGGTGGCATCCAGAAATTGCCGCATCTGCCCGCACATATTACCGAACCGTGTGGGCGTTCCGAAAATAACGGCATCTGCTTCAGCCAGCTCTTCCACTGTTGCCACCGGTACATGTGAAAGTGACTTCTGGGCATCTGTGGCCCCCATTTTCTTAATTACATCAGTGGGAAGGGTTTCAGGTACGCGTCGCAAGACTGCTTCTGCACCGTCGATTTGTTTGACGCCTTCTGCAATGGCCTGGGCCATTTTGTGAACATGCCCGTAGGTTGAATAGTATACAATGAGTATTTTCATGTCTGAGTTCTCCTTTTGTCTAGGGCTACCGCATCTTTTCAGCATGCAGGCCGATTTTTTTTAATAGCCTCACCAGTTCGCCCCGCTCTTCAGGGCTCAGTACCCCGGCAACAGATTCAAGGTTGTTCTGGTTTCTTTCATAGGCCTTTCCGATCAGGGCCCGGCCGGGTCGGGTCAGGTGAACGAAAAAAGAGCGTCCGTCCAAAGGGTCCTGAATGCGACGGACAAATCCCTTGTTTTCTAACCGATTAACGGCAGCCGTCATGGACCCGCTGGTCAGCAGCACCTTTTCACCGATAGTGTTGACCGGCAACGGGCCCTTGTGGAGCAAAACTTCGAGGATGGCAAAATCACTGAGCTGCAGGCCGGTATCAGCGATACTGGCCTGGTCCACTTTTTCAACGGCCTTGGCAGCTTTCCACAGGACCAGTCGTATGTGAGGCGCTGTTTCCATGTCCATACTTTAAAACCATTTATCTTGATGTCAAGATATAGTATCTATTTTGTTTACCGGATCCGGTATTCTGACAATGGTGGCGGGGATCTGTCTTATGCAATTTTTTATTGACATCAGATTATATGTAAAATATTATTCAAAAATAGAAAGGTATTCGAAAAACGAAATAGTTTTTTCTTTATATTTTTTAAAGTTATAACTTGACAACAATTCTTTGGCCGTTCAATGGATTAAAATGGAGGGAATATGTACGAAGACCTTAAAGGCAAAACAGCCCTTGTATCCGGTTCGGGCACGCGCAGTGGCATCGGGTATG
>CAZFXX010000198.1:0-6251 GCA_964522985.1 uncultured Desulfobacteraceae bacterium | reverse complement strand
TTGTTAAATTCTTCGTGAGAAATCTCGCCTTTTGCGAATCGAGCTTTCAAAATGGCCAGCGAATCGAATCGATCCCATTGCGAACCATACTTGTCTGCTGTAATCGCTTTAAAGATCCGAACTGCAGCATAGACACACAGCAGGACAACCAAGCCCCATACCACCATGTATAAAATACCTCCCAGGAAAAATCCTCCGGTCCAACTGCTTCCACCTAAAAACGGTATGTAATCGCATCCCCACATAATGTCACCTTACGGTTTCTGATACGTAATGGAGAGGAAAGGGGATATTCATCCCTTTCCCCTTCCATTCAGTTTACCAGCAGCAGCTATAACCCCTCATGGGTCCGTGGCCATAATTACCGCGAGGTACCGGCAGATTAGATGACCGCGCCTGGGCTCTGAGCTGATCATGCAGCGAGGTGATTTGCTTACTCAGCTCAGCCGCCCGCTTGGGGTCGGGATTGGATTTGGCCATTAGCACATTGTACTCGGCCTGTTTGGCAGCAAGGTCCTGTCTGAGCTGCGCCGTGTTGTCAAAAAAACCTTGATAGTTTCCTTCAGTAAAGCTATTGGTGTTAAAACCGCTCATCGGAGCGCCCATGGGACCACCCCAATGCCCTTGCCAGTAGCAGGCCATAGCTTGAGAACTGATGAAAGCAACAGAGGCTATGGCAAAAAGAATAAAAAGTATTTTTTTCATTTGTCTTGACTCCTTTTTTGGTTTTTAATTGTTCCTGCGTCATGGCACCATGCGTTTGGTTAATTCATAATGCAAACAGGATGCCAAATCTTAGAATCCCTTATAGGTACTTGATTTCATGATTAAAACATTTTTAACCAGCGCGTTATTCAAAACGGTCGAGTTAAGTTTTAGCATGGATGGGGCTTTTCGCCTCACATTGTTGCCCTTTCAAGAGCTGTGTTGTTGACAAATTACCCAACACGAATTATTTTAATAAACTTAATGATTATGTCAGGCTCCTGACTCTTGTGACTGCTGCCTGATTTTTTTACGCAAATTACTATGATTTCAAAAACCAAACACAGGAATGGCGGTAGAATACCCACTTCGCCATGGATAATCGTTGGATCGGTTCTGATTTTGCTCATAACGGTAGTTGTGCTGGCAGTGCAGAATTACAATCGTGAAAAGCAGTATATGTCCCGTATTCTTAGCGAGAAAGGAGCTGCTCTTATAAAGGCGGTGGAAGCTGGTGCCAGAACCGGTATAATGAGCATGATGTGGGGTGGCCAGCAAATTCAAACGTTGATCGAAGAGACTGCCCGCCTACAGGATGTACTTTATATAACTGTAATAAACAAGGAAGGCGTAGTTTTGGCCAGCAACGATAGAGGATTAATCGGCATTAAACTAAGTCACAAACCTTACTTAAATGAGCTTGATCCATCCGGTAAAATAAATTGGAAAATCATCGATACGGCAAACCAGCAGCTCTCATTTGAAGTCTACAGATATTTCAAACCTATTTCCCGGGATGCCTGGATAAACGATCGCATGTGTCAAATGAAGCGCAGGCGTGGCATGATGACGGACCAAAGTAACGACTGGTGTTTCCCTTCAGGAAAAGTCGAAAACGAGCATATCATACTCGTCGGTTTAGATCCCAAACCCTTCGAAGACGCAAGCAGAGAGGATATTCGCAATACATTGATCATATCGGGTGTCTTGGTTATTTTAGGTTTGGCCGGATTCATTTCGATGTTCTGGATGCAAAGCTATCACTCAGCCAAAAAATCATTACAGGATACCAGTGCGATTACTGACGAGTTAGTTACAAGCCTCCCTGTGGGTTTGATAGCCACAGATAAAGACGGAAAGATCGCCTTTTATAATAGTGCCGCTGAACGCATCACCGGCCTTGATTTATCTAAAGCACGAGGGAGAGATCCGGAAAACATTCTGCTAAGCCATTTTTGTGGATTAAAGGAATCTTTGGATCGCGGTGAATCAATATCTGAAAAAGAGATGGAGTGTGAATTTACCGAGGATAAAGTTGTTCCGGTCAGTGTCAGCGCATCGAAAATTATCAACGAAGAGGGACAGTTCGTCGGCAAGGTGCTGATATTAAGAGACCTTGGTGAGGTGCGCCGTCTACAAGATGAAATCCGACGAAAGGAGAAACTTGCGGCAATAGGAGGCCTTGCCGCCGGTGTTGCCCATGAAATCAGAAACCCGTTGAGTTCTATCAAAGGTATCGCATCTTATTTTAAAAGTAAGTATGATGAAAACAGTGACGACAAGGAGGCAGCCAGTGTTATGATCCAGGAAGTGGATCGTTTAAACCGCGTGATCAGTGAACTTCTGGAGTTTGCCAGGCCGACACAATTAAACCTCAAGTCAACGGATGTAAATGATCTTTTAGAGCATTCGGTTCGGCTCAT
Organism: uncultured Desulfobacteraceae bacterium; assembly: GCA_964522985.1. Classification (GTDB taxonomy): domain Bacteria; phylum Desulfobacterota; class Desulfobacteria; order Desulfobacterales; family 4572-123; genus 4572-123. The sequence continues at coordinate 3,843 of CAZFXX010000198.1, read as the reverse complement.
ACAACAAGAAGCCGCCACAAAGGGAATAACGATCAAATTAAACCTTTCTCAAAAACGGTTGGTGGCAGACATAGATTCGGATCGATTTTCTCAATGCCTTTTGAATTTATATCTAAATGCGCTTCAGGTGATGGATACCGGCGGCCAGCTGACCATTGAAAATTCTATAACAGAAGGAAATTCCATTAAAATAGAAATTAAAGATACCGGCTCAGGAATTAAAACTGAAGATTTGAACAAAATATTCGACCCTTATTTTACAACCAAGGCCAAAGGTACCGGTTTGGGATTAGCAATTGTCCACAAAATCATAGAAGCCCACAATGGACAGATAAAAATTCGCAGTGTCCCCGGACAGGGTACGGTGTTTACGATTGTTATTCCTGTTAAAGAGACTTGATGAGGTTAATATGAGCTTACAAAAACCACTCCACATACTTGTGGTCGATGATGACCTCGGCCATTTGACGGCGCTTAAAACAATTATTAAAAGCTGGGGATATACGGTATCTTTGGCAGATGATGGCACTCAGGCGGTCGAAAACGTCAAAGAAAGGCCGTTTGATCTCATATTGATGGATGTTCGAATGGCTCAAATGAGTGGAATCGCGGCCTTAAAAGATATCAAAAAGTACAATCCGTCCATTCCGATTCTGATCATGACGGCCTATTCGTCAGTCGATTCAGCGGTTGAAGCGTTAAAAGCCGGGGCCTATGACTACTTAACCAAACCTCTCGACTTTGAGGTGCTGAAACTTAGCCTCGAACGGGCTCTCGAACATACAGGCCTTAAGGAAGAAAACAAATATTTAAAAGACAAACTGAGCGCTGATTACGATTTGAAAAACATCATCGGGAGAAGCAAGCCGATGAAAGAACTGACCGATATGCTGGCAATTATCGCACCCTCGGAAGCAACCGTATTAATTACCGGTGAAAGCGGAACCGGAAAAGAACTAATTGCCAAATCCATACACCACAACAGCAACCGGAGGGATTATCCGCTGGTAATTGTAAACTGCGCAGCACTGACAGAGACGCTGTTGGAGTCAGAGCTTTTCGGGCACGAAAAAGGGGCATTTACAGGGGCTGACAAACGGCGTGAAGGGCGGTTTATGAATGCCAACAAGGGCACAATCTTTCTGGATGAAGTCGGAGAAACTTCACCAACAATGCAAGCCAAATTGCTTAGAGTCATCCAGGAAAGAGAGATTCAAAGGGTTGGCGGAGAGGAAACTTTAAGTGTGGATGTTCGCATCTTGGCTGCGACGAATCGGAACCTGCAAGTAGATATTAAAGAAGGTAAATTTAGAGAAGATTTGTATTATCGCCTGAACGTTGTAACATTGAATGTACCGCCTATTAGGGATCGCCAGGATGATATCCCCTTACTCGCGCAGTATTTTGTAGAAAAATATGCTGAAAAAAACCGCAAACGGGTTAAGGCTTTTTCCCCTTTGGCGATGGATATGCTGCTTAAATATAAATGGCCGGGAAACGTCAGAGAGCTGGAAAATACGATTGAACGTGCTGTAATTCTTCTACCGGGAGATTGCATCACCGAAAAAGAATTGCCATCAAATATCACCGAACCCTATTCAGAGAGCCGAGACTGGGTTGAGCCGCCAAAGGTGCTTGCAGCCAATCGACCATTGGAGGAAGTTGAAAAAGAGGCAATACTGGCAACACTCGAAGCTACCGGAGGTAATAAAAGTGAAACCGCACGCAGACTTGGGATCAACCGAAAGACCCTGCATAAAAAGCTGAAAGATTGGGGAGAATAAAATTAAGCTTAAATTCAAAAGAGTTATATGCAAAGTATCGAACTATTATTTTGAATAAAATATGACGTTAACTTACTGATTGCCGATCAAAGAACTCTTTACAGTTCTAAATCCAACTTCTTCAAAGCCCTCCCAGGGAAAACGGGAAATAATCGATGGTATAGAACTCGAATCGTTAAACTGGTTCTTCAATCCGCCAATGACAGCAAACATATTGCTTTGTGATTTGGCCTTGGAAGGGCTGGGGAAAGCTCTTATTACCCACTCACCAATCCTTTCGTTCAGGCCACGGATGCCAAATACATTTTGGTCGTAGAATCTGGCCGGTGGAGGCTCTTTTGAGGTATGCCCAATGGTGTTGACAGTGCTTTTTTCGGTAGGGTTATATTGCTCCCTATTCCATTTTTCTTTTTGCCAATCCCACTCCATCATTCTGCCGCCCATTTCGTGCATCATCCCTCCCGTGTTCATCTGATTTGATCTATTCGATGTGTTTTCGAAACTGGGTTGAGGAGCCTTTGTCCCTTTGACCATCGCATACAACAACTCAGCTTCGGTCGGCAATCGCCTGCCAAAAAATCTGGCGAATGCGGATGCACCATAGCCGCTCACACGGAGCACGGGACTTGAAGTATAAGACGGGTCACTTACGTGAAACTTTTCGTTTCGGTATGCAATTGGCTCATAGCTTTCATATACTTCACCCAAAAAAATCCAATTCGCACCATCACCTTTGATCACTCCATTTTCCACACTTATTCTGGAAAGATTATGATTCAAAAACTCAACATATTGCTGATTTGTTACCAGGAATTCATCCATATAGAAAGGAGCTACCGAAATAGATTTGCCTGAATGCTCTTCTATGGTTGCCGGTAAAACCAATTGCCCTCCGGGTATGAGGTGTTGTTTCCCGATGTGCTCAGAGACGAAAGAATTGGTCAAGGAATTTAGCTCCAGCCTTTTTTCATTATTGATAGGCTGAACAGCTGCTTTTTCTTGGCGGCTGGTTACCGACAGGCCTGCTTTGGAAGAGATCAGGCCTGGCTCACCCATGAGGTGCCAAATGGTCATAAGCAACACGGAAAGGGTTGCAACGATAATACCAGACCAGATCCATTTTGGGTGAGCAAAGATAGATTTAAATTCTAATGGCGTTGAAGCGTTTTTAGGTTTTTCTCCTTGGGTTATATTAATGGCCTTTTTAAGCTCTCTGCGAAAATCCTTTACAGACGCAGTTCGCTTTTCCCTGTCTTCAGCCGTAGCATCCTGTATGATATGATCCAGTTTCTTAAGAAAGGGGGTATCAGGATTTGGCAAAGATGCCTTTTTAAATGGAATGGTCTTTGAGTCTATTCTGCCGGCAATAGACTCGTAAAGAATCTTTCCCATGGAGTAAATATCAGCTCGGTGGTCTGCTTTTTTAAATTCAAAAAAATGCTCCTGGGACATATACTGAGGCGTACCCTTTATATCTATGGACTGAGTTACCGGCTTCCACTGGTGAGAATGCGCCAATCCGAAATCTGCAATCTTAGGCGTATTGCCATCCATAAGCACATTATCCGGTTTCAGATCGCGATGGGCCATCTTGAGGTCATGCATCGCCTGGACGCCATCAAGCACCGGAAAAAAATAATGGCGCAACCATTCACTAATGAGTTCTTCTTCGGAATCAAACCCTTCTTCTGGCATAGTTGATCTTAGCGTGCCTCCAGGAACATATTCCATGACAATATACTCAAGGGAGACATCCTCACCACCTATGTTGGATAAGGCAGATCCGTAATCAAAGATTTGAAGAACATTGGGATGGCGAATCTGTGCCATGGCCTGGACTTCATTGCGGAATCGTTGCAGCCCGGTTTCAAGCTCTTCTTCATTGTCGCTGCAGGATTCCAACCACTCCCGGGAGATCACTTTAACGGCAACGTCCCGCTTAAGATTAATCTGATGGGCCCGATAAACTTCCCCCATACCACCCTCGGCAATAAACTCAAGGATTACCCATTTATCATTTAACACCATGCCTACTTCCAGGCTTTTATTCAAACCGTTA
>CAZFXX010000197.1:0-6257 GCA_964522985.1 uncultured Desulfobacteraceae bacterium | reverse complement strand
TTTATGCAAGTTTGTAAGCCTTTATTTTATTAAGTAAAGATTTATAGCTGATATCCAGGATGACGGCGGCCTGCCTGCGATTCCAATTGGTAATCTCAAGGGCTTTTTTCATTAATGTCTTCTCGATTCGTTCCATAAAATCAGCGGTTATCAGCTTTAGCGACATATGATTGGTATCATCTAAATATTTTCCTAAATCCGGGTTCCGGGTAAACCTGCAGGCGTCTGCAAAAGATTGCATAATCAACAGGGGATCACTTTCATCTGGAATTGTTCCGGTCATTTTAAAATAATCCTCAAATACGGTTTCACTGCCGCTTAAAACAAATCTCTTCATCAGGTTTTCAATCTCTCTTGCATTGCCGGGCCAGCTATATGCATAAAGTACCTTTTTGATTTGCGGCCGTACGCCAATCCTTGTTTTATTCAACTCATGACAACATCCGGATATAAAAAATTCGGCCAGTGGCAATATATCTTCTCTTCGATTTCTGAGTGGAGGGATTCTCATATTAAAAACATTCAGGCGGAAATAAAGATCTTTCCGAAATTTTTTCTGATCAATTAAAGAGGCCAGTTTCTTGGTTGTAGATGCAATGACCCTGACATCAAATTCCTCTTTGGCAGGGCTGTTTTGTACAGCTTTCTTTTGCTCATCAACAAAACAGAGCATGTCTGCCTGAACCCTGTACGGGATGTCCCCAATTTCCTGAATAAAAAGGGTGCCTTTATGGGCGCTTTTAAAAATATCACGGGTTATGTTCAAATTTTTTCTTTTGTTCTCAGAAGATCTGGCGGTAAACGCAGAATCTGTAAAATTCTTTAAAAACAACGTGCTGTTTACCTTTACAAAAGGTCCACCCCTTCTTGTGGAATAATAGTGAATCGCCCTTGCAATTTTTTCCTTGCCTGTTCCCGACTCGCCGTGAATCAACACGTTATCCGGTAAACTTCGCAATCCCTGAATCATTTTTTTAATTTTGACGATCGCCTTACTATTTCCAATCAGCCCATAAGTTTCAACAGGCGGCATTTTCACAAGTTTAGTATCAAGCATTTTCTTGATAACGCTTTCAAAAACCGACAATGATTTTATTTCATTAATTATCCGGACATCCATCTGGAAATTTTCTGTAACAAAATCTCGGGCATGGACATCATTTGAAATAATTAAAACAGGCAGCCTGCAATCTTGCTTTTCAAAGGCATTCAAGAATCTGATAATCCGTATCAAAGGAAAAAAAACGACAATAATCAGATCAGCTTTCAAATTGCTCAAATTATCTACACATGTGGTTTCCTTTTCAAAACAAAACGATGTATATCCAAAGCCATCAAGAATCGATCTTAAATGATTTCTTCTCTTCTGGTCAGACTCAATAACAACAATTCTATTTTTAATAAATTTCGACATAATTATTAATTTTTGTATTGCTGCTCAGTCATTTCAAGATCCAAATCCCAGACAAATTTCAAATTGCAAGAACCGAATCTTAAATAGAAGCCAAAAATAATTGTTTGATCCGACATGATTCAAGCGACATGCCGATTTGATATACAAAGCCAATATTGCAAAATCAATGCCAGCTACGTGCATTTATGGGACCACGCTCTCTTCCACACGAAAAAAACCATCTTTTTATGTAAATTGATACTATTAGTTAGGTAAAAAATACCTTCAAATCAAAATTTGACGTAAAAAGTATTACAGAAAGCATCACTTATGGATATTTTATTACATAAATATGTGTATTATTTTACACAATCACATAAATTTTTACCATCTGAAAGTTTGATAATTGACAGGTTTAACAATTTTCTTCGCCATTTTAGACTTCTTACTACAGGCACGATTAGCCAGTGTCCGTTTGGAAATGGTCTTTTCGCCCCACCTCATCGTTATACGAAAAAAATAATGCTTGGAATATCAAATAACTGCCTTAAGATTATTTTTCCACATGCCTTGAACTTGAACAAAACGTTTCATTTCCGTATGGGTAACAGCTAAGGGTCTGGAAATAAATAACTCCTCGTTTTTGCATCCCAGCTTCAGCGCATCTTTGGCCGATCCTCAATCGAAAAATCCTCAACGGGGTACAACTACGCTTGCGGTTTTACGCAATCGGATCGATCAAACCTGCCCTAAATCTGTGCGCCAATTCCAATGCGTTAATAATTTCCAGACCCTAAGGCCAAGTGCAAACAATTTAAAAATTTGGTTGTCAAACGCTGAATGGTATTATATGGTGCTATAACTTCAGGACTTTAAGTGATTTCTTCTTAAAATATACCTGGTGATATATTATTTTTGAAATTTTCTAAAAATTACAGGTACTGATTTTTTTGCTATACAAAGGCAAATACTTGTAAAAACATTAAATTTGCAGGCCAAATAGCTTTTGGAGGGCCATGAAAGCACCTGTTAAAATACTTATCATTGATGATAACAAAGAGATCATCAATGTTCTATATAGTTTTTTCAGTAAGCGCCGTTACAATGTTTCAACAGCGATAAGTGGTCTGGATGGTTTAAAACTTATCGAGGCCGATAATATCTCTTTTGATCTTATCATAACGGACCTGGTTATGCCGAATATAAGTGGAGCAGCTATTATAAAAATTGTCAAAAAAAAATACCCAGCGATCCCGATTATCGCCATTACCGGATGGGGTGAACATCCCGAAACCCTGGCCACCGAAGCCCATGCTGATGTTATATTGGAAAAGCCCTTTGATCTATCCGAACTTGAAAAAATTGTTAAAAAATTACTTGCAAAAAACACCGACGGTCATAGACATAAAAAATAAAAAAAACAGCTTCTGTCTACCCTCGGATACTGTCGATTAGAATTGGTTACTCAGGGATAAAAATGCTTCCTTCTATTATTGGTACCAGCCCTAATATTGTAAAAATCAGGGAACTGATCAATCATGTTGCAGATACCGGCTTAAACATCATCATTTGCGGTGAAAGCGGCGTCGGCAAAGAAGTGGTTGCACAGAGCCTCTATCAGAAATCCCCCAGAATGGGAAAACCCTATATAAAGATCAATTGTGCGGCATTGCCTGAGGGACTGCTCGAAAGCGAACTCTTTGGGTATGAAAAAGGCGCTTTTACCGGTGCTGACCAGAAAAAAAGGGGGAAATTTGAGTTAGCCAATGCCGGTGTTTTATTACTTGACGAAATAGGCGATATGCCCATGGCCCTGCAGGCCAAAATGCTGCATGTACTGCAAAGCGGCGAATATTCACCCCTTGGTGCTGAAAAAGATTTAAAAACCGATACATGGATAATAGCCGCCACCAATCATGATCTGGAACAGGATGTAAAAGATAAAAAATTCAGAGAGGATCTGTATTACAGGCTCAATATTATTAAAATATATATCTCTCCACTTAGAACAAGGCCTGCAGACATCCCCCTCCTGCTGGATTATTATATTAGCGTTTACACGCCTAAGTTCGACAGCAAGTATATATTAAAACCGAGCCAGGTAGAAAAATTAAAAAAATATCACTGGCCCGGAAATGTAAGAGAGCTTCAAAATGTACTGAAACGGGTACTGGTACTGGGCAACTGCGATGAAATCATTGATGAACTCAGATATGACGGTGAAGCAATGTATGATTCCGAACACGAAAAACCAGATACCGGTTCCGCCCTGCCGACAGAGGACCTGCTTGCACTGGAGATTGATAACCCCCAAAAAGTAGCATCATTCTCTCTGAAAAAAATCAAGAAAAAAATCTTGGATAAAATTGAGAAAGAAGTCATTTCCGACATTCTGGATAAAACCGCCTGGAACCGAAGCAAGGCCACCAAAATTCTAAAAATAAGTTACAAGACACTCCTATCAAAAATCAAAGAGCTTGAAATTGAACCACCGGCCCCTCCCAATGATGAATCGGCGAGCGGTAAAAAGTAAAGTATGCCTTAGGCCATACGCCTTAAAGGCAGCCAAAACCGAAGTGCAATCTTGGGACAACATAAAAAATAAGGATTTCAGAATTTAGATACTAAACAGCCATATATTTATAACCTAATTTACACAAATTGTGCAAAACTCTAACCTTTTTTTCATACTTTTTAAACAAATATGCTGTTTCAGTCTCGACCCAACATGAGATGTTCCGTATTGATTCAAATATATTTGTTGATATTACAGTGTTTTTTAATAAAAATAAATGTTTTTCAGATACTCGATATAAATCATGCTTTAAAGGCACAAATTTTGCAGAAATACTTTTAGGAACAAACATTTTTAGGCATCCTGGATTTACCGGTTTGCACTTTTTTTAAAAAAACATCTGTTTTTTTACCTGATGCAGGACGTTTATTTTTTAATACCGATTTGCCATAAGGCATCACCATATCTTAATTAGCTCTGCCTCGTCATGAATGAATATATTGAAAAATTAAAATTAAAAGATAATGGCGGAAGAAGAACCGGCAACGATCGTAGGCAGTTTTCCTACACCATGTATATTCCTGAAAGAAGAAGTGCTGTTGATCGGCGTTCCGGCAGAGACCGTCGTAAAAATCCTAGAACCTATTCGCGTTTTTCAAATTTCTTATAACGGCCACGTGCTATCAGGCAAAAAATCGCCCTGCTTTCATATAGCGTTATCACCCGCCCATCAAAAGACTCCGACGATAGTATTTTAATTTATTGAAGATTCAGCGCCTTGACGGCCGCATGGCATACCGCTGATGGGCCGAAAGCACGGTTTTTCTCAAACGGATGGATTTGGGAGTGATCTCAACCAGTTCATCATCACGGATAAAATTGATGGCCCGCTCAAGGCTCATGGGCTTAACCGGTGACAGGACAACAGCTTCATCCTTACCCGATGCCCGCATATTGGACAATTTTTTTTCCTTACAGGGGTTGACGTTGATATCATTGTCCTTGCTGTGTTCTCCGATAATCATGCCTTCATAAACAGGATCTCCCGGCATTTTAAAAATACGTCCCCTGGGCTCAAGATTAAATAAAGCATAGGCCACGGCCCGACCCGGCCTGTCAGATACCAATGAACCGGTGAACCTGGCAGGAAAATCCCCCCGGTATTCCTCATATCCGGTAAGATAGGAATTCATAACCCCGGTCCCCCGGGTATCGGTCAAAAACTCATCCCGGTATCCGATAAGGGATCGGGACGGCACGGAGAATTCGATACGCGCCCTGCCCTTACCATTGTTGACCAGATTGGTCATACGGCCTTTTCGGACGGCCAGTTTTTCGGTGACAACACCCAGAAAATTTTCATCACACTCTACAAACAGATGTTCCATGGGCTCGCGCTTTTTACCATCCTTGTATTTGAGGATGACTTCCGGACGCCCCACACACAATTCAAACCCTTCTCTGCGCATGGTTTCCAGTAAAATGGCCAACTGGAACTCTCCCCTCCCCTTAACAATAAATCCCTCGCCATTCCCGGCAGCCTCCATCTGAATCGCCACATTTACCAGGGTTTCCTTTTCAAGACGTTCCCGAATCCTGGCGGACTGAACATATTTACCTTCGCGGCCCCCAAAAGGCGAATCATTAATCGTGAATCTCATGGCCACCGTAGGTTCGTCAATGGAAATTCGCTTTAAGGCCATGGGCGCATCCATAGTACAGATGGTGTCGCCTATCTTTACATCATCAATACCGGCCAGTACGGCAATATCCCCTGCCTGGGCCGACTCAGACCCTTTTAGCTGCAGGCCTTCGTAAAGCTGCAACTGGGAGATCTTAAGGGGCAGTTGCTGACCGTTTTCAGCAATCCTGATCAGAAAATCCCTGTATCTAACCCGGCCGTTGAAAATTCGGCCAATGGCGAGCCGTCCCAGATAATCCGAATAGCCCAGATCAGACACCAGCATCTGGAAAGGCGCATCCGGATCGCAGACCGGGGCCGGCACCTGTTCTACAATCAAATCAAACAAAATATGCAGGTTCTCGCTTTTTTCCTTCAATGTCCGTTTTGCAATTCCATCCCGGCCAATGGCATAAAGCAGCGGAAACTCAAGCTGCTCTTCATTGGCATCGAGGTCAATGAGCAGATCGTAGACTTCATCCAGCACAGCATCCGTACGGGCATCCTTGCGATCGATTTTATTAATAACCACAATAACCTTTAAACCGGCCTCAAGCGCTTTTTTCAGAACAAAACGGGTCTGGGGCAATGGTCCCTCGGAAGCATCCACCAGCAGCAGGGCACCGTCGGCCATTGAAAGGGCCCTTTCAACCTCACCACCGAAATCA
>CAZFXX010000196.1:0-6326 GCA_964522985.1 uncultured Desulfobacteraceae bacterium | reverse complement strand
GTCATCTCTGGGATTGATGCTCAGCTCCATTTCCCATGGCATCAAAGGGTTGCTTACGGGTATGGATGGCGGCATTTATCTGGTGGATGCCGGTTTACAAAAAAGGGATCTTGAAAAAACAGGGGAGGGGTGGCAGGTTGTCAAGCTCCTCACCCAGCGTGTCCGCAAAATGGTGATGGATATCCTCTTTTATGCCAAGGAGAGGGACCTTGCACCTGAATCGGTTTCCATCGTGAACCTGGCCGAAGAGGTGGCCATGGTGGTGGCACCCAAAATGAAAATCGGCGGTATAGAATTTATCAAAGATTTTCAAAACGGTCCGGGAACCTTTGAGGTGGATGCGGGGTTTATCCGTTCGGCATTGATCAATATCCTGGAAAATGCCGTGGATGCATTTCCCGACCACCGCACAGACCCGCCTGCCCAAGTGGTTTTTCGGGTCCGGGAATTGGGAGATAATGTGCAATTCGATATTATCGATAACGGAATCGGCATAGACAGCCAGACCCGGGATAAGATTTTTACGCTTTTTTTTTCATCCAAGGCAAACCGCGGGACCGGTTTAGGACTCTTTATCGCTAATAAAATCGTCTGCCAGCACGGCGGGTCGATCCGCGTTAATTCGAGACCGGGGCAGGGGGCAAGATTCAGCATTAAAATACCCAGAAAACCTCCCTGTGATAAAATAAGGTCTGACAGTGATAAATTTTCCTGAATTTATTTTTTTTCCGACCTGCCTATCCGGGGGTATTATCGTTATCTAACTACCTTTGTCCGGGAGTGCCCCGGCATTTGTCGATTGATTGATATATTTATGAAAACAGCATTTTAACGCCCATGAAAATAAAGATAACCCCCATGCCTGTCTTCAGGATTTCTTTCGGCAGCATGATCGCAAACTGCGAACCGATAAAACTGAACAATAAAAACGCCGCCATTACCAGCAGACCTGCCTTTACATCCACAAAGCCGTTACGGTAGTAATTATAGGCAGCCAATAAACTTACCGGTGCGGCAATGACAAGCAACGTCGTCCCCTGAGCCATTTTTTGTGCAAATTGTGCGAAATAGAGTAATCCAAAAATTATTATCGCGCCGCCGCCCACACCCAGCGCGCCCATTACAAGCCCTGCAATGGCACCAATTACAATAAAGATCAGCCAGTCCATACCCATAGTTATCCCAAAGTTGAATGAAATTAAATGGTTAAAATAAATTTTATACGCCCTTTTTGATGGTAATGATTAAGCCTCAACTGCCGCCTTCGGCTCAGCCGATATCAAATTGATCCTTTCCAATTTGTTCTGGCTTGTGTAAGAAAGTTCTCCCGGGCCTCGGGGGACATTTCAAAAAAAGTTGTTTTTATTTCCAGTCCCAGGTCTTTCAAAACCTCTGAAGCGCTGTTTAACACTGCGTCTACTACCGCCTGTGGAATATCTTTCATGGGGAAAGCAAGCGCCAGTTCTGCTGTATTTCCATCCACCGCTACATCCAGAATCATTCCAAGGTCTATTAACGAAACCGCTATCTCAGGATGTTCAACTGTTTTCAATTTTTCCCATACGTCTTCTCGTGTCATTTTTTACTCCTTTCTCAAGAGGTTATTTTAAAACCGATTTTTTTGTACCCATAAATGGCAGATAAGGTCTGATCGTCAGAAGTTATCTGCGGCTAAGGCCACCAGGCCGCTTATTTTGTCCTAAAAAACCTGGTCCTTTGGGCTAGGTCAGAGATAGATGGCTCTGCCTTGGCGTTTTGTGTTTAAAAATCACAAATTCCAAGCACGAAATTACAAATAAATCACAAATTCCAATATTCAATGACTCGAACCGTCAGGACGAGACATTGTTTGGATTTTCGAATTTGGGTCATTGGAAATTGTTTGATATTTGTAATTTCAATAATTCAATGAACTTTCAACAAAGCAAATCCCTTCTGGGGATAACCAAAGCCGGGTCCTTTGGGTCAGGATTCTTTACTTCGCCTTCAAGGGGCATAAACTATAGTATACTTTACGTATTCAACAGGTTATGGAACGTAGATACGCAGTGAAGCGTAGCGCTGACTTGAGCCGAAAAACAAGTAAGACGGGACAAATTATTTTTCCCGGGGCGCTAATACGAATAACCACACAGCGCCTCACTTATTTTCCACAACCGTTCCTGCACTTTTCGATCATTGGCAATGCCGGCCGGATGGGTTATTTGACTGTCAATGAAATATTTCCCCGTCGTCTGTTCCAGTTCCGGAGAAGAAGCCAAATAAACAGATGTTTTTGCACCTTGTTTTACAGAATTTCCCCCCATACCCCAACCGGCATGCAACAGCTTCGTGCTAGTGACACCAGGATGCAGGCAGTTTACTGTAATTCCCCAGTCCGCTAATTTTTCAGCCAAATGAAAAGTGAACAGAATATTGGCCAATTTGGATTGGGCATAGGTTTTATATCCTGAATAGCTTTTCTGTCCGCGTAGATCATCAAAATCTATTCGTGAAGCATGAGCCATCGAACTTACATTGATAATCCGAGCCGGCGTGTTTTGTTTTAAAACATCCAGCAGTAAACCGGTAAGCAAAAAATAGGCCAGATGATTGACTGCAAAGGTCAATTCAATGCCATTTAAGGTAAACTTTTGTTGAGGCTCAAATACGCCTGCGTTGTTAATCAGAACAGCTATCGTTTTAAAATGTTTTTTGACGTCTTCGGCTATTTTGTAAATATCTTTAAAATCAGCCAGATCGGCACAAATGTATTCGATGCTCGAATTTCCAGTGACGTTGCGTATTTTTTCCAGCACGTCCCGGCAGCGCTTCTCCGAGCGTCCATGAATGAGCACCCGCCAGCCTTTTTTTGCAAGTCTTTGAGCCGTCTCTTTGCCGATCCCATCTGTCGCACCGGTAATAAGAACCGTTTTCATTTTTTCGGTTTGAATTTTTTTATCCATTTAAGCTACCTTAAAAAGCCCTGCAATAATAGATAGTACCCATCCAGAAATGGTCTTTTTGCCCAATCTCATCGTTATGCAAAAAAAATAATCCTCGGAATATCAAACATATGCCTGTGGTTATTTTTTCCGCATGCCTTGATCTTGAACAAAAATCCCTATTTCTGGGCGGACACTAGATAAGAAAACGATTTTTTTAAAAGCTGAAGCTATATCAAGGATAATTGTGTGTCAAGAAATTTAGAATACAACATGTTGATGGTCCTTGTACGAAAATTTTGGGCAGCTCATAATTTAAATTCAAGCACGAAAGCAGCGCCTTCACCCGGCCGGCTGTCAACAACAACCTCCCCGTTGTTGTTTTCCACGATACCATAAAGAATGGAGAGTCCGAGACCGACACCGTAGCCCTCTTTTTTGGTAGTAAAAAAGGGCTCGAAAATGCGGGGCATGTTTTCAGGTGAAATACCTGTACCCGAGTCCCTCACTGTAATACACACAAGATTTTTATCAGGGTCATGATGACCCCCTAAAAAGAGATCACCACCCTCGGGCATGGCGTCGATGGCATTGAAAATAAGGTTGATGACGCATTGCTGAAGCTGGTTAAAGTCAGCTTCAAGCAGGGGAATCCTTGTCTTAATATCCGTTGTAAGTTTGATATGGCTGAGCATCAATTTGTGTCGGCTCAACAGGATAGAGCGGTCCAGCAGTTCCTCTATCTGTACCGGTTGTTTTGAAGGCGTTGTTCGCCGGGAAAAGGTCAGCAGGTTTGAAACAATGCCGGAACAGCGTATGGTTTCACTTTCCATAAGTTTGAGATGCTGCCGGAAACGTTCAATCTGCTTTGCAGGCAGGGGGCCGTCATCTAAAAGACGGCGCATCAACCGGGTGTAGGTGAGGATACCTGCCAGGGGATTGTTGATTTCATGAACCATACTGGCGGACAATCTGCCAAGGGACCTCATTTTATCTTGATGCAGGGTACGGGCCTGGTTTTTTATTTCGCCCTCCAGTGTGTGTATTTCTCTCAAGTCCCTTATAAAACACACCATTCCGTCTTCACTGCCGTTTTCAAAGAGCACGATAGCAGACAACTGGACCGGGACCTGAACACCTGATTGACAGCGCATGGCCGTCTCATGCAAAAAGAGGCGATTTTTTCCGCTGAACTCCGATCTTGCAAGTTTTTGTCGGAAAATTTTTTCTGCCGAAGCGTCTAAAAATTGACCAAAGGTCATTTGATGGAGGACATCTTTCCTGGTAAAACCAAGCATTTTTTCCAGGCTTTTATTAAAAATAATAATTGTGCCGGAGCTGTTACATCCCATGATGCCGTCAAGAGAATTTTCAATCAGGTTGTTTCGGAAATTGACGCTTTTAATCAACTCATGGGCGGTACGGGCATTTTCATTCTCCAGCAACGAGGTATAATCCTTAAGTTGTCTGCGGGATAAAAAGCGTTCCCTGGCCCGCTTCAAAGCCAGGTCAAGGGCCTTGTCATTGACCGGTTTGGTGATAAAATCGGAGGCATCCAGTTGCAACGCCCTTATGGCGGTACTGATGTCGCCAAAAGCCGTAATCACGATGACTTCAATTTCAGGGTTGGATTTTTTAAGGGTTGCCAGAACTTCGAGTCCATTCATGCCGGGCATGCGGATGTCCGTAATAACGATCTGGGGGGCGTGTTTTGTGCAAAGCCTGATGCCGTCCGGGCCGTTTCCGGATGACAGTACATGATACCCCGCATCTGCCAGGGTAATGGCCATGACCCTGCGGATGCCCTCTTCATCATCAATCAGAACAATTTTCCATTCATCAGAATCTGTCATGTAACCCCCTCCGATTACTTCTTCACCATACCATGCCGGTTTGAAAAAATAAATTCAACATAAAGGTTCAATTAAAACGATGATTGTAGAAAAAAAGGACAGTGGTGTTGTAAAATCCAACAAAATTATAACATATTGGTATAATACATAAAAATAGCAATATGGCGCGATTTAAAGAAAAAATAAGGGGAAATTGTGGAATATCTCCACAGTCAACGATGGGGAAAGATCTGGATATGGTGTATGCTCGGCAAAACAAGACGTGAAAATAATCGGTGTCCTTCATGACACATCAAAAGTAGTTTACATTTTGCTGAAGTTGCATCCCGGCGATGAAATCTCAAACTTTAAATTATGAAAATTAAAGATATATCAATTCGTTATATATTTTTCAAGTTTAAGCTTCAAAGGTCCTGAACCAGATAAAAACAGATGCCTTTTCAAAAAAGGGTTTCCCGGTAAATAAAGGATACCAGACAATCATTTATAAAAAATCATGGTTTTATATAAATGATGGCATGTGTTTTGCGATATTAAAAAATAAAAGATAGTTAATGAAACCGGATTTTCACAGGGGGAGACATGGATTTAAAAAAATATCAGCATATTGAAAAAGACAGACTTTGTGTATGGACAAAGGGCGGGGTTACAGAGAATATCGTCTGTGACCTGGATTTCCAATGCGGTCAATGTCAGCTTGACAAGGACCTGTGGGCGGTCGCCGAGAAAAATAGAAAAGATCGAAGGGAAAACGGCATTGTCGATGATCGATCAAGAGCTGTGGTTTTTTCTGCAGATCGGCTCAAACGGCTTCCTGTTGGAAAGCGGCCATGCATCCATTATGCCAACGGAATTATGGATTACCGGGTCTGCGTCCATGATTATCGGTGCGATACCTGTGAACTCAACCAGTATGTCGAGGATGACCACAACGTGCATGTGGTGCCCAAACCGGTGGATGTCATGGATATCAGGAGTTTTAAAATGCCCCAGGGTTATTATTTCCACAAGGGACATACATGGGTTCGGATCGAAGAGGATAACCAGGTCAGGATCGGGCTTGATGAATTTGCCCTTCGACTGTTGGGCCCCCTTGACGGGATTAAGGTACCGCTGGTGGGCAGCAGGGTGGAACAGGGTCGGACCGATATCGCACTCAGCCGGGACGATAACCATGCCAGGGTCATGTCGCCGGTCACCGGCGTTGTTACGGCAATCAATTTCGAAGTAAGAGACACAGGGTCTCTGGCCAATAAGGACCCCTATGCCAAAGGCTGGGTGATGCGTGTTCATTCAGACGGTTTGCGGGGTGATCTTAAGAATCTGATGATCGGAGAAGAATCCGGCGTCGTTTTGAATCGTGAAATCGATCGTTTGTTTGAAGTCATTGCGGATGTGGCCGGTCCTCTGGCTGCCGACGGTGGATTTCTCATCGATGATATTTATGGTCACCTGCCTCAAGTCGAGTGGGAACGACTGACCACGCTTTTTCTGAGAACCTAGTGAGAGTAGTGAATAGTGAGAATTGAAAAGTGAAAAGTTACGGAAT
>CAZFXX010000195.1:0-6329 GCA_964522985.1 uncultured Desulfobacteraceae bacterium | reverse complement strand
ACTTTGCCCGTTTCATTCAGAAAAAACCCCATCATTTTCGGTGAATCCCGACAAACAGATATTTTACTGCTTTGGATGTGGTGCCGGCGGCGATATCTTTGAATTTTTAATGAAACAAGACGGGATGAGTTTTCCGGACGCGGCCCGGATGCTGGCCAGGCGCTACGGGATTGAGATCCCCATGCCCCAAATGGCACCGGCTCGGAAACGACAAATTTCGGAAAAAGAAAATCTTTATGCATTAAACAGCCGGGTCATGGAATTTTATCGGCATATACTGGTAAAAAGCAGCACAGGGGACAAGGCCAGACAATATCTAGACCGGCGGGGTATGACAGACCGGATTATTGAATCTTTTAAATTAGGCTATGCCCCGGGACGCTGGGACAGCCTGGTTAAATTTTTTGCAAAAGAAAAAGTGCCTCAATCCCTGGTCATAAAATCCGGTCTGCTTATTAAAAAAGAAAACAGCACTAGAACCTGGGACCGTTTCAGGGACCGTATTATCTTTCCAATTTTCAATTCAAGCATGCAGATTGTCGGATTCGGCGGCCGGGTCATGGATGATTCTTTACCTAAATATCTTAATTCGCCCGAAACTCCGGTTTACAGCAAAAGCCGTTCCCTGTACGGCCTTCATGCTGCCAGACGCCCGGCCAGAGTCGATAAAAAGATATATATTGCCGAAGGCTATTTTGATATTCTTGCGCTTCATCAGCATCAGATAGCAAACGCCGTTGCGACATTGGGGACATCAATGACCCCGGAACATGTACGGATCTTAAAGGGAATTGTCGGCAGGCAGGGTCAGGTGATTCTGGTCTATGATTCCGATGCGGCCGGAATCAAAGCGGCCCGGCGGAGTATTGAATTATTTAAAAAAGAGTATGTGGACGCCCGCATTATGGTACTTCCAACCGGGCATGATCCTGATTCATATCTGCTCAAATTCGGTCCCGAACAATTTTCCCAAGCTGCCGGACATGCAATGGGTATCATACCCTTTCTTATCGATTCTGCCATAAAAAAACACGGGCTTTCCGTTGAGGGGAAAATCAGAATAATAGCAGATCTTCAGGATACGATGGCTGCCATTGAGGATGCGGTTGAACGCTCACTCTACATAAAAGATCTCGCAGAACGTATTGGTGTTGATGAAATTGCGATTATAGAAAAAATCATAAAAATTTCACTCGCAGGTAAACCTAAATTGCAATCAGCTCGGGTATCCGAGAAGATGGCACCCTTGGTTAAAAATACCGGCGTGGGAAGAGGCGTGCGTCTGGAACAACAAATTATCGCCATGCTTCTTCAATTCCCCGAGATCGTACCAGAAATTATCAAACGCAACGTAATTGATTATTTTGAAGATAAAAATTTGCGTACTATCGGGAAAATGGTTATCATAAATAATACTTTTGCAGATAGTAACAATGACTTGCCGGGATCGGAAAAAAATAACACCGTACGTATAGCAGATATCCTCTCTTCGATAAACGATCCGGACATACGAAACACATTGATTTCACTTGTTATTGAAGATGTCGAATGGGATAAAAACGGGTGTCATAAACTGTTGTCGCAGTTTGAAAACAGTTGCAAACGCAGGGACAATACACTGCTCAAGGAGATAAGCGTGGCTGAAAAAAACAATGACCATGTATTGCTTCTGCAATTGTTGAAACAAAAACAGATGCAAGCCCGGGGAAAAATATTTGGTAAGGTTCGTACAAAAATGTAAAACTATTTTTGTGCAATTCCTGGATAAACCGGTGCCGTTAAATACGGCGTACGCCGCAAATACAAAATTACAAGCACCAAGGTTCAAATAAATTACAATGTCCAAATCTCAAATAAGAGCCAAAGCAAATTGTTTGTTCCTAAATATCATGGCGGTTCTTGTCATTTTGGTCTTTCTCTATTTTGGGTTTTAAAATTTTAATCATTGTGATTTTTTATTTTTTGACATAAAAAAAACACGAATTTCGGATTTAAGACATTATGAAAACTGCAGTTAATCATTACCCAAAATTTGTCGGTGTTTCAGGAGGCTGTTACGCATGGCAGGGGAATTTGCTGGAAAACCAAACAAGGCACTAAAGGAAACAAAGATGGTTGTCAAAAAAAACATAGCGGCAAATCAAGACACAACCAGTAATGCGAAAACAAAAAAATCCGGGAAATCCAATATCGTGAGCGGGAATGCGAAACCGGAAAGAAAAACAAAAAAAAAGGGTGCCCCCAAAAAAGCCGTTCTGGAGCCGGGTGATAAAAATGTTATGGATAAAAAAGCAATACATGAATTGATCGTGAAAGGTCAAAAACAGGGCTATTTGTCCTATGACGAAATTAATAAGGCCCTTCCAGAGGATATGCTGTCCACAGAACAGATAGATGACACCCTGATTCTTTTTGATAAGCTGAATGTACAGATTGTGGACGAGGAAAAGCAAAATATATTGACTGCCAAAAAAAAAGCCCCGGGAAAAGCCGATAAGAGCAAAAGTGCTTCGGTCAATGAATTCAGCTCGGTTACGGATCCGGTCAAGATGTATCTGCGTGAAATGGGAATGGTCACTTTATTAAGCCGGGAAGGAGAGGTGGAAATAGCCAAAAAAATTGAAGCCGGCGAGCAAACTGTCTTGAAAGTGCTTCTTGAAACAACGATCGGCGTAAGTTGTATTTTTGATCTTGGAGATCATATCGAAAAAGGGGAACTGCTTCCCAAACATGTGTTGAGAGATATTGACGAGGGAGATACTTACGTTGATGAAGTTTTGCAGATAGAAAGTTTCATGAATACAATTGATATTATTCACAATATAGATGATGAGAATAGAGAATACCGAGAAAAATTATTTTTAAATAATTACCCGCCTGATAAACAGCGTAGAATCAGAAGATGTATCGCACGACGCAATACCAAAATATTCGAGGCATTGCAGGGCTGGCGCTTGGAAGGCAGTTTGATCGATAAGATAGAAGAAAAAATCAGACAGCACATTGAGTGGTTTGACAACAGGAATAAATTGATCAGCATGTGTGCGGAAAGTTTTGGCGTATCTGTTACCGAACTTAAGGAAAATTTGAAATCGGAAGACAAATTCTTTAAATTCACCGGGTCTTGTTGTGATTTGGAAGAAGAAGATCTGCTCTTGATTTTTTGTAACTTAAAGAAAATACAGAGTGAACAGGCGGAAAAGGAAAATTTAATTAAAGCCAACAGCCGAAGCTTAAAACGAATTATGTCAGGGGTTGATGAGGGTAGATGGAAGGCTAAACTGGCCAAAAGCGAGCTCACTAAGGCCAATTTGCGGCTTGTTGTCAGTATTGCCAAAAAATACACCAACAGGGGATTGCAATTTCTGGATCTGATTCAAGAGGGCAACATCGGGTTGATGAAAGCGGTTGATAAGTTTGAATATCGCAGGGGATATAAATTCAGCACCTATGCGACATGGTGGATACGTCAGGCTATCACCCGTGCAATTGCAGATCAAGCTAGAACCATCCGTATTCCTGTCCATATGATAGAAACCATCAATAAATTAATCCGAACTTCCCGCTATCTGGTTCAGGAACTGGGGAGAGAACCAAAACCTGCCGAAATTGCCGAAAAAATGGAAATTCCCCTGGAAAAAGTTCGTAAAGTTTTGAAAATTGCCAGGGAGCCTATTTCCCTTGAAACGCCGATCGGAGAGGAAGAGGACAGCCATCTGGGAGATTTTATCGAAGATAAAAAATTTGTACTGCCTTCGGATGCCGCAGTCAGTTTGAATCTGGCCGAACAGACGCGAAAGGTCCTTGCAACGCTGACTCCGCGCGAGGAAAAAGTGCTTCGGATGCGTTTCGGTATCGGGGAAAAAGCAGATCACACCCTTGAAGAGGTAGGACAGGATTTTGCCGTCACCCGTGAACGGATAAGGCAGATTGAGGCTAAGGCATTAAGAAAATTGCGGCATCCAACACGCAGTCGTAAATTAAAAAGTTTTATCGAGATTTGAAAAACCGTATCACACTAACTATAATACTTGACAAAAGGACTTTCTGAAGTTAGTAAGAAATTCGAGTTATTGAGTCTACGATCCATAAGTGAACAAAATAACTATTGCCTGATATATTTCAGCTTTCAGGTTAGCGCTAGTTTGTCGTATGGGCCTATAGCTCAGCTGGCAGAGCCACCGGCTCATAACCGGTAGGTCCCTGGTTCGATTCCAGGTGGGCCCATATCCTAATTTTTACAAACAGGCGAAAATTAATATGTACTATTGAGAAAGGCAGAAAATGATGCAGCTTTACAGATTTGAATATAAAGCTGAAAAGGCGTGGTGATGGAAATGCACCACGCCTTTTTTTTAAATTTTAGCTTACGACCTGTAATATCTGATTTGCTTTGCTTCTGTCTTTACAGTTCAGTCGTGCCGACTGGAAAGAATTTGGTATGAAAGCCAATGTCGCCGACATCATCGCCATGATGGACATGATCGCTCCCCCTGATCTTGCCGAAGACTGGGATAATGTCGGGTTACAGGTAGGGCTGGCTGAATGGAATGTAGATAAAATATGGATTGCACTTGATCCGACCCCGCAGGTGATGGCCGCTGCCTGCAACAACCATGTGGATCTTCTCATAACTCATCATCCACTTATCTTCAAACCGCTGAAATCAGTTGATTTAAATAAAGCCATCGGCAGTATAATTAATCAGGCAATTCAAAACAAAACAGCAATATTCGCTGCCCATACGAATCTCGATACGGTATCGGGTGGTGTAAATGATGTGCTGTCTGAGCGGATCGGGCTAATGAACACAACAGTACTGGTAAAACCCGCCGGAACAGGAAGATTGAATAATGAAACCAAGGCCTATGATACATATCCGCTGGTAACTGCGGAGCGTCATAATGGGCTGGGGCGGGTCGGCAAACTTGAAAAAGATATGTGTCTTAAAGATTTCAGTGGGGTTGTCAGGGAAAGACTCGGGCTTGAAAATATCAGGGTTGTCGGAAATCCGGGCCTGCGTGTTTTCAAAGCGGCAGTCTGCAGCGGCAGCGGCAGCGGACTGATGGGTCATTTTTTTTCCTCCGGTGCCCAGGTTTATATTAGCGGGGATATAGGGTATCATAATGCCAGAGATGTTGAATCAGCAAATTTGGGATTGATCGATTTAGGGCATTTTGCATCAGAGCATTTAATTATAGATTCTGTTGTGACACGGCTGCGTAAGATGACTGCTGACAGTAAAATGGACATTTGTATCGAAGGTTGCACGATTGAAAGGGACCCATTTTGGTGCATTGATGACATCGTTTGAAGCATTGACGTTTTTTTTACCGGTTTATTGAAAATGCTGAAAAATATAATTGTAACATTGCATTATGCTGAGTCGGGCATTATGTTTTTGAGGTAAAGCGGCCCAAATATTGGTGACAAACTGATTAGGGGATACTTTTAAAGTGTATCAATATGTTGTTTAACCGTTAATTACAGGTGGTGAGTGCTAGTATGAAAGAACAGATAAAAGGTTTAGTAAGACTTCAGGCGATAGAGACCCGGATTAATGAAATAAAACAACGACTGGATGATGTGGGATATAAAATAAGGGAACTGGATAAACAGGTTGAATCCCATGAAAAAAGGATTGAAGAAGACGCAACCGCCCTGGAAGTCAAAAAAAAGGAGTATCGAGAATATGACACGGAGATACAGATCAGCCAGTCCATGATAAATAAAAGCCGGGAAAAAATGAAGGTTGTCAAAACAAACCGGGAATACAGGAGTATGCTCAAGGAAATCGATGAATTGAAGTTAAAAATTTCTACGACGGAAGAACAGATGCTCAACAACCTTGTAGAAATAGATAGACTGGAAAAAGGTATTGAGGCCCGGGAAAAAGAATTTTTACTGATTGGCGAAGAGGTAATCGCTGAAAAGGCAGAGGTACAAAGCGCGTCGGCTATGGATAATGAAAGGCTTGTCACACTTCGACAGGAATGGAAAAATGGCTGTGAGGAAATAAAACCCGATATTTTGGTAAAATTTAGCAGGGTTAACGGAAAAGTTTTCGGGGCCGCCGTTGTACCGGTGCAGGATGCCGTATGCCAGGGATGCCACATGAATATTCCACCGCAGACATATAACGAAATCCAGCGTTGCGACAGCTTGAAATTCTGTCCTCATTGCGAACGGATTGTCTATTGGCAGGGAAATTTGGAATTGGAAACCTGACCACTCTTGGTGTATCACGAAGAATACTCAGAATTTTAGCAATTTAGCGGTCAAAGCAGTCCAGACGATCGCGGAATCCATATCGGATTTCGAGGAAAGTC
>CAZFXX010000194.1:0-6332 GCA_964522985.1 uncultured Desulfobacteraceae bacterium | reverse complement strand
GTCTACAAAAATAGCTATGTTGTTAAAAAAAATTGAAAAAAGTTGTTATTTTGGGACTAAATTCAAGAAAAGTTTACAAAATAGCAAATCCTCACAGCTCTATTTTAGGGCACTTTAACCATAAGCGGGAACTGCTGATGGATCAGCAAGATAAATTGGAAAAAGATAGCACATATACAGGAATCCGCAAATTTTGGAAAAAGGTCCAAGAAGAAAACGGCAACAAACTTATCATTTTGACACAAGACCGTTACGCCATTTTTGACGCTTACGAAGTCTTTATTCTTTGCGGCCGCGATGTCCTTATGCTGACCGGTGTCCACGAAAAAGTTACCCAAAAAGATATATTGCGAAAATATGGTGTACAGATAGCATAACCTGTCGTCATTCAGCTATCCTGCTTATTTTTTTTTAATTCACCCTTTCCTTATAGCTACCTCAGTTACCAAGGGCGATCTACAGCTTCAAATTTCACTGTAAAATAGTTGTTTTGCGCCTGCCATGTCGAGCATAACCATCGTATTTATATCCTCTATCTTTAAAAATATGCCCGGATTCGCCTGCTAATAGCCTCTAAGAGCCAATTACGCCGTGTTGCAAAAACTCGCTTGGCCTTATATCAAATATTCAGTTATTCAGGGGAAAACCGGGTTTCAGGCACGGCTCCTGGACATGTAAATTTCAAGCCGCTCCACCAGCAGCGAACAGGGCAGCGTGATCATGAGATAGAGCGCAGTGACGATAGTCCATATCTCTATTGTCAGATAGGTGCCGGACATCAGCTCCGTGCCCATGAATGTGAGTTCTTGGATGGAGATGACAGAGACGATGGCTGAATCCTTGACCAGGGAGATGAACTGGCCCCCCAGGGGCGGGAGTATCTGTGTAGTGGCCTGGGGAAGGATAATATGGCGCATCTGTTGCCATTGCGACATGCCCAGAGCGTAGGATGCTTCCCACTGACCCCTTTCAATGGCCTGGATGCCGGCCCTGACAATTTCCGTGATATAGGCGCCTTCAAAAGTGGCAAGCGTGATCAGGGCAGAGAAAAAGTTTGATGCATATACGGGATCGGCGAAAAAAAATCGTAAAACGCCTTCCATTTCCCCGGATAATGATTCTATCAGGTAATCGATCCCGAGCAGCGGCATGATCTGATCGCTGATAAAAAAATAAAAAAGAAATATGATGACCAGTGGCGGGATGTTACGAATCAGCTCAACATAGGTACGGCTGATCAGCCGGAGAAAAAGGCTCTGGCTTGTCCTGCACAGCCCCATGACAACCCCGATGACAGTGGCCAGGATTGTTCCCCAGATACTGATCCGGATCGTGGCCAGCAGGCCGTTTATCAGCATGTTCGGCACCCATTTGCCGCTTTCTGCATCAAAGCGGAAAAGGTATTGGGGCATCACGGACCAGTTCCATCGGTAGCTGAACCCGATGGTCAACCGGTAAATCACATAGATGAGCAAAATAGAAACGCATGCCAGTACAACTAAATCGGTGCGGTTGATTTTTTTCTTTTTCATATTTTATGCCAAGGGGGCGGACAGGCTTCCGCCCCCTTTCTTTTTAATTGTTGCATGATTATTGGATTTTGGATTTCCACTTTTGCGATTGGAACCAGTAGGTGGCCGTATCCTTGAGCCAGCCCTGATTTCTTTTTACGGTAATCCAGTTGTTGAAATAGGCCAGCGTATCCGCATCGCCCTTCCTGACCCCGAAACTGATGGGATAGGATTTCAGCGGAGTCGGTATAAAGAAGAGTTTGTCCGGATATTTCAGGGCGGTAAAAGCCGGCAGGGGCGATGAAATAAGGATGGCATGGGCCTTGCCGTTGATTAGTTCCTGTACCAGCGAACCCTCATCCGGAAATTCCCGTTTGGTGGCCAGGGGCATGAGTGTGTCGATGGTGTTGTTGGCGGTGACTCCGAGACGGGTGATGACCGTAACGCCTTTTTTGTTGAAATCTTCGGGTTTGGTAAAGCCGGCGGCAACTTCCTTGTTGGCAACCATGTTCTCTACCGAATAATCATAGGGGATGGTAAAATTGATTTTCAGTGCCCGTTGCGGGGTTCCGGCCATACCTGCAATGATGACGTCGAGTTTTCCGGTAATCAGAGAGGGAATCAGGCCATCCCATTTGGTGGGCATCAGTTCGAGCTTGACACCCATATCCTTGGCCAGTTGAGTAGCAACGTCAATCTCAAAGCCGATCCATTTGCCGGTTTTGTCCTGCATGGCCCAGGGAACGAATGTTGACATGCCAACGCGTATTTTACCGCTTTTGATGATTTTTTCGATGGTACTTTCCCTGATCAGTTTTTTTTGAATTTCACCGGCTGCAGCGACCCCGGTAAAGCAAAAAATAAGCGTGATGACCAGCAGTATTCTGAATAGATTTTTCATAGTTTGTCTCCTCATGTTGGTGTATAGCTATAATAAGTGTGCGTAAAAACAATTTTTTGCCCGGTTAAAAGTCACCCCCTTTCCCTACGTTATTATTTTAAGGCGGTTTTCAAGAATATTGACGATAAGCGACAGGGTTGCCGTTATCACAAGATAGATAGTGGCGATGGTAAACCAGATTTCAAAGGTTAGAAATGTTTTTGCAATAATCACCTGGCCCCGCATGGTCAGATCGTACACGGCGATGGTGGAGACCAGCGCCGAGTCTTTGATTAGGGAAATTCCCTGGCCCACCAGGGGTGGCAGTATCCGCCGGATCGCCTGGGGCAGGATGATCCAGCGGTACGTATGAAAGATGTTCATACCGAGGCTGTGGGCCGCCTCCCACTGTCCCTTGCGGATGGCTACAATTCCGGCCCTGAAGATCTCGGATGCATAGGCACCTTCAAACAGGCTGAGGGCTAATATTGCTGAAAAAAATCGGTCGATGTCCAGTATCGGGCCCATGACAAAGTAGATGAAAAAGATTTGTACCAGCAGCGGCGTATTTCTGACCAGTTCGAGATAGCCGCGGGCCAGCGATCGGGCCACAAAAGAGTCGGAGAGCCGTAAAAGGGCTGCCGAAAGACCAAAAATAAAGGCTAGGACAAGGCTTATACCTGAAATTTTTAAAGTTATGGCCAGCCCTTCGAGCAGGGGGCCGAATGTGAATACGCCGTCTTCCATGGTGAACAGGTACTGGGGTATCCTGTACATCTGCCAGTTGTAGCCGAGTTCGCTGGAGCCGCGTAATAGAAGCCACACGCCAGCCAGGACAACCATCGCGAATTTGATAATATCGATGATTTGGGAGCGTCTTTTTTTTTGCATGGATTTTTTCACTATGCTTAAAAATTGTTTTATTTCAATATGTTATAAATCACGTTCAGGCACTGTTTCTATTTCATATTTTTAGTCATTCATAGGTTCCGATCCTAGGGTGGGCTTTGCCCACCAATCGGGTGAAATCATTTGAAGCCACCGGGCAACCAGTTTGGCAAACAACCTTAAAAAAATATGCATTTTGTGCGGGGCGAGGATTTAAAGGTATTCTGTCTATTGGTGGGCAAAGACCACCCTACGATAACTTGAACCCAGTACCTTTGAATCGGCAAACAACCCGTCGCAATTACAACAGAATCTGGTTTAGAAAAAGTTTGGTGCGGTCTTTCTGGGGATTTTTAAAAAAATGTTCGGCCGTCCCCCCCTCGACGATTTTGCCATCTTCCATAAAAACAACCCAGTCACTGACCTCCCGGGCAAAGCCCATCTCATGGGTTACCGCGATCATGGTCATGCCCTCTTTGGCGAGGTTTTTCATGACATCGAGCACTTCTCCGATCATTTCCGGATCAAGGGCGCTGGTGGCTTCGTCAAATAGCATGACTTTTGGCATCATGGCCAGGGCACGGGCGATGGCAACTCGCTGCTGCTGCCCCCCACTGAGTTGAGCGGGATAACTGCCGGCCTTGTCGACAATATTAACCTTGTTCAGCAGTTCCATGGACATTTCAAGGGCTTCATTTTTACTTTTTTTACGGACAAGTTTCTGGGCCAGTGTAACATTGTCGAGCACGGTCATATGCGGAAAAAGGTTAAACGACTGAAATACCATGCCCACCTCTTTGCGAATTTCCAGTTGATTTTTTTTGTTGTCGTCCAAGGGAATTTGGTCAACAATGACGGTGCCGCTGTCAATTTTTTCCAGTCCATTGAGACACCTGAGAAAGGTGGATTTACCTGATCCGGAAGGTCCGATGACAACCAAAACCTCGCTGCGGCGGATATTGGTGGAAAAGTCGCAGAGCGCATGCACCCCGTTGGCAAAAGTCTTGTTGATTTTATCAACGGTGATGATGTAATCGCCAAGTTGTTTATCCTGCATGGATCGGTGGCTCCTTTAAATATTTGGAAAAGCCTTTTGAATCGATTCCGGCCGTGCTTTTCACTGCCGCCGAGAGAAGCCGGGTAACGACGATGGCTGCCGGCGTTGTTTGAGCGACAATATTCCGGCGAGATTTTTCAAAGTAGTGTTGTGGAATACGCACCTTTCTTGGATGTAGATTGCTGCAATTCTCCGATTGCCCAAGTTAGAACCACGCGTAAAAGTTACAATAATTTAAATGTAATGTCAATTTCTATTCCGATTCTTTAAATAGTTCAAATGTTTGCGACAGGATATTTCATTTGTTTCCGGGTTCATATCCTTTGATCAGGCTTCAAAATGCTTACCTGAAAGGTCGGAAAGAGCATTTTCTCGAATTGCATCGATGGTTTCCTGAATCTCTTTGGCAAGCGGTGCCGGTTTGTGGCTGTTTAAGATATCGATGGCTTTTTTTACGGCATTGTCACCCCAGGTGTTGCTGCCCATTTTTTCCCATAAATCGGGGCTTTTACGGTTACACAGCCCAGGTTGCCAATGTTCCTGCTTGAAAAATTTCAGGGTCTGTTCGGTAGCGATAAAAGCCCCCTGGGGTCCGACCTTTCTGATAACATCCATGCCGATATGTTCCGGATCGATATCAAACCCTTTGATAACACGTCTGACATAACTGATGATTTCAGCATTCATAACAAGGGCTGCCGGAGACCCCACCAGGCCTTGTCCCATATAGGCAATGTCATGAACGAGATTAGCCCCGTCCAGGCCCGCCATGAGAAGGGACATGGCCCATTCCATGCCGGCCTGCTGGTCGATGCAGTTGGCATCGCTGGCCCCGGCGGTACCCCACATGGGGATACCGTAATAATGATAAAGATCGGAACAGGCTGAAAGGGCCAATCGATATTCCGGGCAGCCATAGCTGCAGGTGGATGCTTTCATATCCAGGGTTGACATGCCAAAACCCGAAATGATCGGCGCTCCTTTGGCTCTGAGTTGGTGCAGAACCACGCCGCTCAATGCCTCGGCGTTGCCGACGGTGATGGCACCGGCCAGGGTCACCGGGGCACTGGCCCCGGACATCATACCGGGGGTGTAATTAACCGGTGCAGCGTTGTCGGCACAGAAAAAGAGCTTTTTAATGGCACCCGCGGAATGCAACAGCGGGGTCAAGGGCTCGGCATAATGAATGTGGATGGGTTTTTCCCGTAAGGCCGCTTTGCCACCCATCACCGCCGCGGCCATGTCATTGATGATTTTAATATCTTCCATTCCGGCAGCAGTGTAAAATATGGGCTTGGTTGAGTTTTCCAGTTGTGCTTTAAAGGAATCGATATACATCAGGTTGGTCGGTGAATCATATGGCAAGGCATAAGAGCCTAAAAAATCGATCTCTTCCAGAGAATCTGCGATTTTGGCGGCATTGGCGACATCCTGAAGTCTTGATTCTCTAAGAGCCCCGGTTTCCATATCGTAGGTTTTAATAAGGTCGGTGCCCATGCCGAAATAGGTGTTGTTACCTTCCAGAAGCATGGCTTCTTGGCCCAGTCGACTATACAGGGTAATTCTGGAAGGGGCGCTGCGGATACATTCTTCCACCAGGTAATTGGGGATCTGGACGATATTGTCTTTTTTTATCCGGCATCCGGCATCGGCCATCATTTCAACGGCTTCCGCATCCATTACCTTGACACCGATCGTCTCTAGAAGTTCAAGGGTCGCATAATGGAGGGTATTGATCTGATCCTGGGTTAAAATCCGATAGGTGGGTACGCATTGCGATTTGAAGCCGGTATGCATTACCATTTGCTGCTCCCTTGTTTTTGTTTTTTCAATTTCAAACTTCAGGTATCAAATCTATTATAATGGTAAATTTTTTAAAACCCGGTGCCGGAACAAAACCCGGCACCGGTTGGATATAGATTGAATGTAATGGAATTTAATAAAGAAAATCAACGCCCATTTCAGCAATTTCATCCTTGACTTTGTTGAACATGTC
>CAZFXX010000193.1:0-6347 GCA_964522985.1 uncultured Desulfobacteraceae bacterium | reverse complement strand
TTTATTCCATATATGGCAAAAAATAATTGACAAGGTGATTAGCGGGAATTGTTGGATATGCTCAATGATTTTATCGATGAGAAAGGGGCTTTGTCCATGCGGTATCTATGAAGGAAGGATGGCCTTTATCAAAACTTTGTCCGGCGGTAGTATGTTTTTATGTTGTTTGGCAATATTTATTGGAATTGGAATACACTATGTGCTATGTATCATTGTTACACGATACTATATCATGTATAGTGGGTACCCGTTCAGAAATGTTTGATTTTTTAAATATCTACGATAGATTTCAATCGCCGGCCATTGAAATATGTAATTTTTGTAATTGATCAAAAATTATTTGCTTGAATTTAATAAAAGTAATTCCCTTTTTAATGTGGTATTGTATATTTTGAAGCATGTTTTCGGGGGGCACATTTTTTATGCTTTGTCAAAATTTTTGATTTTTTGTCCGACAGGGTATGGCCGTTATTAAAAGAGCCAAGGTAGATGTTGATACCTTTTCACATTATCCTTATTGAAGCCATGACAGAGAAACAACCCTACGATTTTTAACCCGAAACGGAACTCTATCACAGGAACAACAGGATATTTTTAAATTTATAGCGTTCATGATCCTGAGATGATGTTACGATTGCATCAAGCTTTTTATCAATCCCGGAGGCGGCGGTAATGACCGGAATACGTAAAATCGAATCTGCAAGCAATTTGAACGCCGGTGATCGCCCCTTAATAAAAATTAGTAAAAAGCAATTAATTAACAGGCTCAACTACATAAATTTTCAAGATGATACGGTTTTGCTGAAGTTTAAGCACAGACGATTTGATCACAGCATCTGTGTTACGGCAAAAATAAAGCCCTGCAGCAGCGATCGACTGGACTGCACCTGGGTGGGTTCCCATCAACCATTTACGGAATATGAGGCATATGCGCTTGAATGCCTGATGGCACCCAATGGTCATAAAATGTTTATGGCCCGGCCGACCGTGAAAGCAATCGATGCCCGGGGCATTAGTCTTATCTTGCCCGAGGCGTGTATTGAAGCAGGCATGCGCCGAATAGAGCGGCATGTCAGCAGCGGCGTAAAGGCCTATTTTACTCAAAACAGTGCACTTTATTACGGTGCCCTGGCGGATTTCAGTGCGGCGGCAATGCGTATAGACCTAATCACGGTTCCTCCCCAGACCTTTGAATGGATCAACCCCGAACTTTCTTCAACACTTATCCTTTTTGACGGCCGTGAAACCGTTTATTCCGGCGAATGTAAAATTATAAGACAATTTGGCAATAAAGAAAAAAAATCGCTGGTTCTAAAATCTGCGGCATTAAAGATCCAGCGTTTTCAGCCCAGGGAATTCCGAAGCACCCGGCAGCAACTGATTCCTTTGCCGGATATTATATTTACGCATCCGTTTACCCAAAAAATAGTCAATCTGACAATTTTCGACCTTTCGGGTTCTGGTTGTTCAATAGAAGAAAATGAAAAGCATGCCCTGCTTTTGCCCGGTATGCTGATCCACGATCTGGAGCTGAACCTTGCCGGGTGCTTTATCGCCAAAATAATGGCCCAGGTTGTTTACCGCAGTGTCATAAATATCGATGGCAATCTTCACCGATTACGATGCGGCCTTGTTTTTCTTGATATGGATATGCAGGCTCACGTTAAACTAATGGCCCTTTTGCAGAAGGCAGGGGACAAGAAATCATATATCTGCAACCGGATTGATCCGGATGAACTGTGGCAGTTCTTTTTTGAAACCGGTTTTATTTATCCTGAAAAATATGAGACGATTCGAAAGCACAGGGAGGAGATAAAAAAAACCTACGAAAGGCTTTATCTCGAGACCTCGACAATTGCCCGTCATTTTACGTACCAGGATAATAACCGCATTCTGGGACATATGGGCATGATTCGGTTTTATGCCGACACATGGCTGATCCATCACCATGCGGCCAGGACATCCGGAGGGCACCACGCCGGTCTTACCGTTCTCAGCCAGATCGGGCGATTCAGTAATGACGCCTATCGCATGCATTCAATGCATATGGACTATCTTATCTGCTATTACCGGCCGAACAATAAATTCCCAAACAGTGTTTTCGGGGGGGCGGCCCGAAATATAAAAAACCCTAAAGGATGCTCGGTGGACTCATTTGCTTTTTTTCATCAGCCCGGCAATAGCCAACCGATCCCGATACCGGGCGACTGGGAACTAGCACCGACCCAACCCGCAAAATTGACGGAACTGGATCTTTTTTATAAACAGGCATCCGGCGGACTCATGTTGAAGGCATTTGATCTTACTCCGGATAGCGGCAACGGTTACGATGAGCTGGCAGCGGAATTTCAGCGGCATGGTTTCCAGAGGCAGCGCCGATTGTATTCCCTTACAAAGGGCCATCGGATGAGGGCCGTCATCATGGTCGATATTTCTGATATCGGCCTCAATCTCTCCGAGCTGACAAGCTCCATCAAGGTTTTTATTATAGATCCTGTTAATCTTCCCGGCAATGTTCTCAGGTCGGTACTTTCGAATGTTTCTGAAAAGGCCGGGCGTAATGAAATGCCGGTACTCCTCTATCCTGCCGCCTATGCAGCGGATAATGATATCGCTTATGAAAAATTGTATACCTTATGGGTAGTGAACGTACAATACGCTGATAAGTATTTTAGATACCTTAAACGGCTGCTTAAAGTAATTCAGCATTGAGAACTATAAAGTAGCCCTATCTAATAGCGGCGGTTTTTACCCGATTTTTTGAAAAGAATTATTTGAAACAGTTCTGGGGTCGAAATGAGTTTATTTGAGTTGACCGATGTTTACATATCGCTGGGCTTTATTCCCTTACAGGAGATCAGCGGGGTATAAAAAAACCTGCGTGGGTCGGCAAAAGAGGTCTGAAATTCATGACAAAATTCTTCATATCCGCCTTTATATTCACTCAGCTCGAATTCCGCATTTTCCCCGATCATTTCAATTTTTTTCATCCAGTTGAAGCGGTCAACCTCCCGTAATTTGCCAAATATCAGATTATATTGAGTAATATTGACATCAATATTCTGAAATTTGAGATCATAAAGATATGAATACAGTTTTCTGCCGACAAAAGGATCAAAATTAAGGCGAGATTCCAGGATGTGCATCAGCATTTGGATCGTTTTGTTAAGGCGTTCGGGATAACCGAAATGACACAGACCATTGTTGTCCTGGTCAATCATGCAGATAATACCGCCCGGTTTCAGCAGCTTTGAGAGGTTCCTTACGATATCAAAGCTATTGGAGCGATAATACTGAAGAACAAAGCGGATCCATATAAAATCGAATTTCCCCAAATCATCCAGCGGTTCAAGAATATCCCGGCATGTATATTCGATGCCGGATGCGCTGTAGTACTTTATGGCGTAGTCAATCCTTTCCCGAGAACCATCCACACCAATGACGGAACCATCCGGTCCGGCCATTTCCTTCAGTAAATAAGTGATTGTCCCTGATCCGCTGCCGATATCGGCAATGCGCATACCCGGTTTTATACCGGCCCACAGAGCCTGATCTTTTATTTGGCGTTCATCAATTTTTAAATCAAGCCGTAGGGCCTCGTCTTCGTTTTCCATTAAGTAGTTATTCATATTATTTACGTATATTGCAGCATTAAATAAACACTAAAAATTGTAAAAAAAGGTTTATTTCATTGTAATTATTTTTCGATCCAATCCCGAGATACTTCATATTTTTCGCAATCTTAACATGGGCTGAATTTTAATTCAATTTGATTTTCATTCATATGATTGCCTATTGATACCTCAGACAGGCATTATGATTATTAAATAATGTAGCTGGTGGGTTTCTGGAAATTTTGTCTGCAAGCGGAAAATGTTTTTAAAAAAAATTGGGCCGGACAAAGGTTGACATTTTTATTTTTGCACACATTTTTAAACATTACACATTGTGTAAGGATTTTTTTAAGTATCTTTAAAAATAATTTAATTATTACATTTTTTATTGAGGAGGCAGTATGGCAGGCCAAAAAGAGACACATGAATTTAAAACCGAAGTTCAACAATTGATGAAAATTATCATCAACTCGCTTTATTCCAACCGGGAAATATTTTTAAGAGAGTTAATTTCCAATGCATCCGATGCCATTGACAGGCTGCAGTTTAAGTCCCAGACCGATCCCGACATTCTGGATACAGATACCGAGTTTAAAATAAAAATAGCGGTGGATAAAGATGAAAAAACCCTAGAAATTTCCGATAACGGTATCGGGATGACCTATGATGAGGTTATGGAAAATATCGGGACCATTGCCAAAAGCGGCACCGCCGCCTTTTTGGAAGCAATTGGAAAATCCAAAACCGAAAATACGCTGACACCTGAACTCATCGGACAGTTCGGCGTCGGGTTTTACAGCTCGTTTATTGTGGCCGATCAGGTAACTTTGACGACCAGGACCACCGGATCAAAAAGTGGGGTAAAATGGACATCGGCCGGTGACGGTTCCTACACCATCGAAGAGGCTATTAAAGAATCCAGGGGCACCACCATTATTTTAAAGCTTAAACCGGTTGCTAAAGATGAACAGGATTTTACCGAAGAATGGGTGCTGCGCCAGATTGTCAAGCAGCATTCCGACTTTGTCAGTTATCCTATCGGAATGGATGTCGAAAGAGATGAACCGGTTACCGATGACGACGATAAACCCATTGAGGGCAAGACCACCCATGTTGTCAGGGAAGAGACCCTGAACTCAATGAAAGCCATCTGGACCCAAAATAAAAATGAGGTGTCCGATGAAGAATACACTGAATTTTACAAACACCTTGCCCACGACTGGACCGCGCCTTTGACCCGGCTTCATTTTAGACTTGAAGGCACAACCGAGTATACCGCCTTGCTCTATATCCCTTCTAAGGCCCCTTTTGATATATTTAATCAGGAACGTCGGCACGGGGTCCAGCTTTACTGTCGCCGCGTTTTTATTATGGATGACTGCAAGGAACTGATCCCTGAATATTTTCGATTTGTTAAAGGCGTTGTGGATGCTGCTGATCTGAATCTGAATGTCAGCCGGGAGATCCTTCAGCAGGATCGACTCGTGATGAACATCCGAAAGAACCTTGTGAAAAAAATATTCGAGTTGTTAAGCGGTATGGAAAAAGATCAATATGAAATATTTTATGCTGAATTTGGCCCGGTACTCAAGGAGGGAATTCACAGTGATCCGGCCAAACAGGATAAAATTGCTGAACTGATTCGATATAAAACCACCCGATCAGACGGTAAATTCGTGGCATTGAAGGACTATGTCGCGAATATGAAATTCGGGCAGAAACATATTTATTATATCACTGGTGATAATCTGTCCGCTATCCTCAACAGCCCTCACCTTGAAAAACTCAAGGAAAAAGATTATGAAGTCCTGTTGATGACCGATCCGGTTGATGAATGGGTCGTTCAGTCGCTGACCGAATACGACGGTAAAAAACTCTGCAGTGCGGAAAAAGGCGATCTGGATATCGATAAAATCGACGAGAAGAAAAAAGATGCATTCAGCGATTTGTTTGATTTCATTAAATCCAACCTGGAAGATAAAATAAAGGAAGTCAGACCTTCCCTGCGCCTCAAGGATTCCGTGGTCTGCCTGGCCGGAGACAATCATGATATGAGTGCCTATATGGAAAAAATCCTCAAATCTTCCGGACAGGAAATGCCGCCGGTGAAACGGATTCTGGAATTGAATATGGATCATCCGGTGCTTGTGGGGATCAAGGCGTTGTTTGAAAAGGACAAAGACAACGCGGTATTGAAAGAGTACAGTAAACTGCTGCTGGATATGGCTGTGATCAGTGAAGGCGGTAAACTGGACAATCCGGCCCGTTTTTCCAAAAAGGTCGGTGAGATGATGGCCGGTGCACTGGAAAATCGTGTATAATTTTTATTTTTAAAAAAATTACCGGTATCTCTTGACAGCAGGATTACCGGTATTAATTTCCTGATAAGGATATTTAGCATAGACGCATGATGCGTCTTTTATATAGATTTTAATTTCTTTTTTCTGGGCGGTCGCCAATGCGACCGCCTTTTTTGTTTCTGCAGTCTTTTCTCTTCTGATGACGGCCATGTCGTCAATCTTTTAAAGCCTTTGACCGCTATTTAGCTATCCCCATTGAAACAGCGGTCAAATCCTGAAATATGTTGGAAAGTTGTTTGGCAGGCCGACCAATACCATAAAGAGCACAAAAGCGGTTACTGGAAAGATCTTGTGGCATATGAAAAAAGAGAAAAAAGTCGTTATATATTCAGACAGGGGCGGGTAGAATTTCTAACAAGCTTCAGTCCCGGCG
>CAZFXX010000192.1:0-6422 GCA_964522985.1 uncultured Desulfobacteraceae bacterium | reverse complement strand
ATTGCCAGGGCTGTTAATGAATTAAAGGCCGGTAAAATTGATTTCAGGGTTGAAAAGGCGGGTATTGTCCATGCGCCAATAGGCAAAGCTTCTTTTGGCGTGGAAAAGCTTATGCAAAATATAGCCGCATTCTTTGAAACGATAATGCGGCTTAAGCCGTCATCAAGCAAGGGAACGTATCTTAAATCGATTACGGTTTCAACTACCATGGGGCCTGGAGTCAAAGTTGATCCGGCATTTGTTAAAGATCTCGTAAAATAGATTTTAACAGTGATGGAACCAAAACCGGATTTTTTTAATTCTCTTGGGAAATAAATTCGATTTTACCAGGAAAATTAAAAAAAATTTGGGCATTAAATTAGGACAAACGGCTGATTTGAAGGCCGTTTCAATAACATATCAGTCAAAGACCGTAGGTTCACTTGCAAAGTGTTTAATCGGTTTAACCGGCCTGCCGAGACGGCTAATCATCACGTGATGACGATTAAATTGAAGATTTTCGTTTTTACCGGCGATTTTATCTTTATACGTTACCTCCGGTTTTTACAAAAAGAGAGGAGGTGTTGATTCAACAATGAAGATCGAAGAAAAGAAGCAAATAAAAGCAGACCTGCACGAAAGATTTTTAAAATCCAAAATTGTCATTCTCACGGATTACAAAGGACTTGATGTAGCGGCGTTAAGCCGTTTGCGCAGGAAGTTGAATGATGAAAATATTGAATTCAAGGTTGCTAAAAATTCTTTGCTCATGAGGGCATCGGACGAGACCGATGTTGCAGTGATAAAAGATGAATTTAAAGGCCCGAGCGGCATTGCGTTGAGTTATGATGACCCCGTTGCACCGGCCAGAATTCTGATGGATTTTGCGCGTGAAAACAAAAAGTTTGAAATAAAGATCGGCGTTATGAACGGCAAGACATTGGATTTAAGTCAAATTAAATCCTTATCTGATTTGCCTTCGCGAGAAATTTTGCTTGGCCAGGTTCTTTCGGCAATGAATGGTGTGCCGACAGCTCTGGTGAGAGCTCTCAGTGATGTCCCCGGAAGAATGTTAAACGTGCTTCAGGCCATCAAGGAACAGAAGGAAGCGGCCTGAAAGTGGCAAAAGTAAACTCAATTAAAATGATAAAATCGCTTTTAGAAAGATGATATAAGGTGGAGGACAAAATGGCAGATATTACCAAAGACGATGTAGTTGAATTTATAGCAAACATGTCAGTTCTCGAGCTTTCCGAGCTCGTAAAGGAAATGGAAGAAAAGTTCGGTGTTTCAGCCGCTGCGCCGGTGGCCATGATGGCTGCCGGTCCCGGCGATGGCGCTGCTGAACAGGCTGATGAACAAACCGAATTTGATGTTATTTTGACTGCGATAGGCGATAAGAAAATTCAGGTTATCAAGGAAGTTCGTGCGATCACCGGACTGGGTCTAAAGGATGCCAAGGCTTTAGTTGATGAAGCCCCCAAGGCGGTTAAGGAAGGTCTCCCAAAAGAAGAGGCGGAAAAAATCAAGGAGCAACTGGAAGGAACCGGTGCTCAGGTTGAAATTAAATAGTTATATAGACTGAAATAAACAGCAGGTGATTGATTTTATATGATTGTTGTTTATATGGGTTTTAAAATATATGTCGAAGAAACATGGGCATATATTCCCTGACAGTGATTATACGGAAGTAGTGAGATATGAGTTTTGAGTAGTGAGGGATAAATTGACGGTTAAGCTTCTTTCATTACTCACAACTCTTACCTTTCGTGTCTTGACCTCTATGGCATGGGGGCTATTAAAGATTTTATCACTTTCAGTTCGTGTTCGTTAAATATGGCGACTTTCCTTTAGTCCTTTAGTATTGGCGCCGGACTCGGAATTTTTAATATCAGTGTATTTTAAGTGAGCCTTGTCATTTTCTATGATTTCCAGTCCTTTAGAATTTTGCCTTCCTTGAAAATGGAGAAACAAACTGATTTTGAATGAACACGTAATCCCCCAGATAGAGCTTTTTATCACGTTACCCAACGTTTTATTTTGCAACAAAAATAATCCGAAAACTTACAGATTTTGGAGACGTCATGTCGGAAATACTCATGTCGAATAAACGCATAAGGAAAAATTTTGGTAAAATACGGAAAATAGTTGAAATTCCGGATCTTATCGGGATGCAGCGTGAATCTTTTAGCCGGTTTCTACAGATTGATGTGCCGGTTGAAAAACGGCGGGATATTGGATTGCAGGCGGTGTTCAACTCTGTATTTCCGATTAAGGATTTCACAGGGAGCGCGTCTCTTGAATTCGTGTCCTACCGCTTCAGTGAGATAAAACACAGCGAAGCGGAATGTGTTCATCGCGGGATGACATATGAACTGCCCGTGAGGATCACCGTAAGGCTGGTCGTTTATGACGTAGACAAGGAAACCGGTGTCTCAAACATCAGGGATATTAAGGAGCAGGAAATTTATTTCGGCACCATTCCATTGATGACCGCCAAAGGCACTTTTATTATCAACGGCACGGAAAGAGTCGTGGTGAGCCAGCTTCATCGGTCTTCGGGTGTATTTTTTGATCATGACAAAGGTAAAACCCATTCCAGCGGTAAAATAATATATACCTCAAGGATCATACCTGTCCGCGGGTCATGGATTGATATGGAAATCGATCCGAAGGATATTGTTTATACACGAATAGACAGGCGGCGTAAATTCCCGATTACCATTCTTTGCAAGGCGTTCGGATATACAACCGAAGATTTGCTGACATATTTTTACAAGTCGGAAAAAATATTAATCAAGGGCAAGCGTTATTATAAAAAGTTTGACGAAACGTTTCTCAAAGGCAAGCGTGCCAGCCGGGATATCAAGGACCCTGAAACAGGTGATATCATCGTTAAACAGGGGCGAATGTTTTCCATTCGCGCGATTCGGCAGATGAAAATCGCTAATATTGAACTGCTACCCATAACAGAGGATGATCTCACAGGCAAATATTTTGCCAGGGGGATTTATGACCCTGGGACCGGCCAGAGCATCGTATCTGCGAACGATCCGGTTGATGAGGACATCCTGGCCCGGTTTACCGAGGCCGGAATTGCGGAATTTGATTTGCTTTTTATAGATGGTGTCATTTCCAGTGAATGTATCCGAAAGACGCTGTTGCTGGACAAAGTTGAAAACAGGGAAGAAGCGCTTATCGAGATATATCGGCGTCTCAGGCCCGGGAATCCGGCAACACCCGAGGTGGCTCAGGATTTTGTGGACCATCTTTTCTTTAAATCCTCTTATTACGATCTTTCCGGTGTCGGGCGATTGAAAATTAATCTGAGGTTGGGTATCGATACGCCTGTATCCGTCCGGACCCTGCGCAGAGAAGATATCCTGCTTACGACCAGAACGCTTGTGGAACTGCGTGACACACAGGGCATGGTCGACGATATCGATCATCTTGGAAATCGTCGTGTACGGGCCGTAGGCGAGCTGCTTGAAAATCAATACCGGATCGGGCTGGTCAGGATGGAGCGGGCCATAAAAGAGCGCATGAGCCTGCAGGAGGTCGATGCGCTGATGCCCAACGATCTGGTCAATCCGAAACCGGTCTCAGCTGTCGTTAAAGAATTTTTTGGGACCAGCCAGTTGTCGCAGTTTATGGACCAGACGAATCCTCTTTCCGAGACCACGCATAAAAGAAGGCTCAGCGCACTGGGCCCCGGAGGCCTGACACGTGAAAGGGCGGGCTTTGAAGTGAGGGATGTGCATCCCTCCCACTATGGAAGGATTTGCCCGATTGAAACGCCTGAAGGACCTAATATCGGTCTGATCGTATCGCTTGGAACTTATGCGCGTGTGAATGATTTCGGATTTATCGAGACACCCTACAGTGTGGTCAAGGATGCAACCGTTACCAGTGAAGTTAAATTTTTAAGTGCCTTTGAGGAAAAGAAGCATCCGATTGCCCAGGCAAATGCACCTGTCAACGACAAGTGGGAATATGTGAATTCCATGGTTACATCCCGGGTTGCTGGTGATTTTATGATGGTGGAGCGCGAGGATATCGATATGATGGATATCTCGCCCAATCAGTTGGTCAGTGTGTCGGCATCATTGATTCCGTTTTTGGAAAATGATGATGCCAATCGGGCCCTGATGGGATCAAACATGCAGCGGCAGGCCGTACCGCTCATCGTAAGCGAAGCGCCGCTGGTGGGCACCGGAATTGAAGGCGTTGTTGCCAAAGACTCGGGTGTAACCGTTGTCGCGCGGCAGAGCGGCGTTGTGGCCGATGTGGAAGCGTCCCGAATTGTTATCAAGCATGACAAGTTTGGTAAAAACGGGGATGATGGTTCTCCTGCTGCGATATACAGTCTTTCCAAATTTGTCAGATCGAACCAGAATACCTGTTTTAATCAACGCCCCATCGTAAAAAAGGGTCAGTATGTAGAGGCCGGTGATATCATTGCCGATGGTCCTGCTACTGAAGAAGGCGAACTGGCCCTGGGGAAAAATGTCACGGTAGCTTTCATGCCTTGGGGCGGATACAATTTTGAAGATTCGATTCTTGTCGGTGAGCGGCTTGTCAGGGACGGGACCTATACATCGGTACATATCGAAGAATTCGAAGTTGTTTCCAGAGATACCAAACTTGGCAAAGAAGAAATTACCCGAGATATACCGAATGTCGGAGAAGATGCACTGAAAGATCTGGATGACAGCGGTATTATCAGACTGGGTGCCGAGGTCAGCCAGGGAGATGTACTGGTTGGGAAGATTACCCCAAAGGGTGAAACACAACTCAGTCCTGAAGAAAAACTTCTGCGTGCTATTTTTGGTGAAAAGGCAGGTGATGTCAAAGACACCTCGTTGCGGGTGCCGCCCGGGGTTGAGGGTATTGTGGTGGATGTCAGGGTGTTTTCCAGAAAAGGGGTTCACAAGGATGACCGTGCCAGGTTTATTGAAGATGAGGAAATTGCAGCGCTGGAGGAAGACCGGGCAGATGAACTGGCTATCATTGAGGAGGTCGCCCGGGAGCGGGTGGCGGAACTGGTGATCAACCAGACCAGTGCGGTTTCTCTGAAAAAAGGTAAAAAGGTGGTGATTGCCAAAGACAGCATTGTAGATTCCGAAAAATTGGCAGACCTCCCAATGGCACAACTGGAGAGTATCGTCCTGCAGGATGCCGCCGTCACCGAACAGGTTCATGCGCTGCTTGAGCGATACCGTGATCAGCGGGAAGTTTGCCGCAGGAATTTTGAAGACACGGTAAGCCGGTATGAAAAGGGCGATGACTTGCCGCCGGGCGTGATTAAAATGGTCAAGACTTATGTGGCCATGAAGAGAAAACTTTCGGTAGGAGATAAGATGGCCGGACGGCACGGTAACAAGGGCGTTGTCTCCAGAATACTGCCCCAGGAAGATCTGCCGTATTTTGAGGACGGGACACCGGTCGATATGGTTTTAAATCCGCTGGGCGTTCCTTCGCGTATGAACGTGGGACAGGTCCTCGAAATTCATCTTGGACGTGCGGCAAAAGGCCTTGGCGATCAGTTGAACCGTTTGTTGGAAGAAAAGAAATATCAAGATTTGAGAAAAAAACTGAAAAAGATTTTTGATGATAAACAATCCGTTCATTTAATTGACGGGATGGACGATAAAGCGCTGGGTCAATTTGCCCTGCATTATCAAAAAGGGGTTCATATGGCGACACCGGTTTTTGACGGTGCCAAGGAGAAAGAGATTAAATCTCTGCTGATAGAAGCCGGTCTCGATATTTCCGCACAGGCTGTATTATATGACGGACGAACCGGTGATCAGTTTAAAGAGAAAATTACAGTTGGTACAATGTATATGCTAAAGCTTCATCATCTGGTTGATGACAAGATCCATGCTCGATCGATTGGCCCTTATTCACTTGTGACGCAGCAACCGCTGGGCGGTAAAGCTCAGTTTGGCGGGCAGCGCCTAGGTGAAATGGAGGTCTGGGCCATGGAAGCCTATGGCGCAGCCCATGCCCTGCAGGAATTTTTAACGGTTAAATCGGATGATATGGCAGGGAGAACCCGAATGTATGAAAAAATCGTTAAAGGTCAAAATACTCTGGAGCCCGGAATACCTGAATCTTTCAGAGTGCTGACCAAGGAATTGCAGAGTCTAGGGCTGGACGTGAACCTTATAGAAGGTAAATAGTGTTCATCCGGAAATGGTCTTTTCGCCCAATCTCATCGTTTTGCACAAAAATAAGCCTCGGAATATCAAACATATGTCTGGGGTTATTTTTGTGCATGCCCTGATTTTGAACAAAAATTCTTATTTTAGGATGGACACCAAATAGAACCTGCAATAAGCGGTTTTTTCCAATTGATTTGTGCACGCTTTTTTGCAGGCATCGTTTAATTTGGGTAATTAAGGAGAATATTTTGGAAACTCTATACGATTTTTTCGCTA
>CAZFXX010000191.1:0-6452 GCA_964522985.1 uncultured Desulfobacteraceae bacterium | reverse complement strand
TTGAATGATTGCGAAATGCAGCGCAACGCAGGAGTTGGACTTTTTACGAGACCGTTATTCATAATATGCAGTAAATAAGCCTTCCATCTCATCCAAGGCGTTTTTATTGATTAAAACAGGTATATGCCTGGCAAATATATCGAGCTTCACCAAAGCATTCAGCGTTGCGTCTTTTATGTTACTGTTGGATAGTCTTTTAAAAAAGCTTTGGTTAACGATTTGAACGCCATCGTAAATCTTGACCAGATGTTTCAATTCCCAGTCAGGCTTTTTGCCTCGCCGAGATAAAAAATATTGTGCCAGTAAATACATGGACAGCACTCGGTACTGTGTCTCTTTCAGTGTGGCAAAGGGCAAATGAGTGGCAACCAATGGTTTTAGCTTCTCCATGACAGGACAACCGCTTGTAACCATATATATTCCCAATAAGGAACTGATTCCCTGTTGCAAGGTGGTATGCTTCATATATTTTCTTTCCGCACTTGAAATTACCAGATTAACTTCATCATAAGATATTGAATCTCCAAAAAAATCCACCAGTTCAACAATGTTGTTTGCTATGGGGCAAAAGATATGACGGTTCTCGTCCAAAGAACAATTCGGGCATTTAAAAAATTTTAACCGTGTCCATTCCGGATGGGATGCCTTTCCTGTTTTGATCAATATGTGGGTTTTGCTATCCAGTTCAACCCTGATCTCTTTTTCCAGACCCGTGCCGAATATGAATTTATATTTTATGACGATAGCTTTATTTGCACCTTCGGTATTTTTGCCCATAGCAAGCCCCCTGAATTATACACTTACGCTTCATCTATTACCCTCATTACTTCCTCAACCGTTGTAATTCCGTCTTTTACCTTTTGCAGTCCGTCTTCAAACAGGGTTTTCATGCCCTGTTTCCGCAAAGCCTTAAAAATTACATTTTCAGGCGCATTCTTTGCTATCAAGGCACCAATCGCTTTGTTAACACTTACAATCTCGAAAATTCCCATCCTGCCCCTGTAGCCGATACCGCTGCAAAACTCGCATCCTTTTCCCTTGTAAAATTTCGTATCTAACGGAAATTTCCATTTATTAAGAAAATTTTCATCGGGCGGGTATTCATGCTTGCATCTCGGACAAATCTTTCTGACAAGTCTCTGGGAAAATGAACAGTTCAGCACCGACCCTATCAACCCTGGCTCAATACCGATATCCCTGAGTCTCGTGATCGCCCCCACCGCATCATTCGTGTGAAGGGTGCTCAAAACCAAATGCCCTGTTAAGGCGGCCTGAACGGCCGCTTTTGCGGTTTCTGCATCCCTTATTTCACCGACATAGATAATATCAGGGTCCTGACGCAAAATCGCCCTGAGGGCATTGGAAAAATTGACGCCGGCTTTGGGATCGACATTCGTCTGGACGATGCCGTCCAT
Source organism: uncultured Desulfobacteraceae bacterium (assembly GCA_964522985.1). Lineage (GTDB taxonomy): Bacteria > Desulfobacterota > Desulfobacteria > Desulfobacterales > 4572-123 > 4572-123. Next base: position 5,037 of record CAZFXX010000191.1, on the reverse strand, counting down.
TTCATATTCAATGGGATCTTCAACGGTCATAATATTTTTAGATTCCATAGTTAAGGCATCAATAAATGAATACATCGTTGTTGACTTCCCGCTCCCGGTGGGGCCGGTAGCAAGGATGATTCCCTTTGTCGCCTTGATCTCTTTTTTGAAGGCCGTTAAATCCTCAGCAGATAAGTTCAGCTTTGAAAGTGTGGGGACGCCCCTGGTTTTATCTAAAATTCTTAAAACGATATTTTCTCCATGCATGGAAGGAAACGTAGAGATGCGAATATCAATAAGCTTATTCCGGATAACAATCCCTATCCTGCCATCCTGGGGTATCCTCCGCTTGGTAATATCCAATCCGGACATGACCTTTATTCTGGATGTGACCTGGGGAATCAGCTTGGTCGGCAGCCGATGCCGCAGGTAAAGAAACCCGTCAATACGAAAACGGACCTCCATGCCATCTTTCGTGGGTCTCAGATGGATATCACTGGCGCTTTCCAGAATGGCCTGGGCAATATAACTGTTGACAAGTTTGACGATAGCCGGCTCGGCAGATTCACTTTTAAGGCGTATTTCGATTATCTCTTGGGAAAGTTGCGATTCTTCTACCTGCCCCGGCTGCTCCAACTCATCGGCAAGCTGTTCAATAAGATCTTTTTGCGCATTTCCAAGGCCGTACCACTGGCCAATGGCCACTTCAATGCTCTTTTTTGAAGCGATGACAACCTCAATCTTACATTGCGCCACCTTGGATATGTCATCCATGGAAATGATATCCAAAGGATCAGACATGGCGATTGTCAGAACCCCTTCTATCATGAACAGGGGAATAATTTTATATCGTTGTGCGATCTTGTCGGAGATACGATCCAATGACTCACGATCGATCGTATAATTCTCAATATTCACATAGGGGACATGCATTATCTCTCCTATGAACTTAACCAGTTGCTCCTCGTCCACAGCCCCTGATCTGGTTAATGCGTTGATCAGGGTTGTATTTTCATTTCGTGCCGTTATCTCGGCCGACTTAAGTTTTTCCTTAGTGACCAAGCCTTCCTCGACCAGGGCCTGCTTTAGACGGTCCTGGAATTTGGTACTGAGCACTTTGTTTTTTACTGGTGATGAATTATTCATAATTTTTGATTACCTTTGGATTGTTGATTGTTGATTTAAAAAGATAGAGCGACCCGCCCGCCTCGCCTGAGCGAGAGCGATGGCGGGCAGGAGCGATTCAAAAAATCATCTATCATCTATCAACAATCGTCAATCCTATGTGTTTCTTGACCAGAGCGGCAAGCCTATCCATATCAAAAGGCTTGGTAACGTATTCATCGGCTCCCGTCTGTTCACCCAGGCTTATATCTTTCTCCTGTGCCCTGGCAGTGAGCATGATGATGGGAATGTGTTTGAAGGATTCATCGAACTTGAGCAGTCTGGCGATTTTGTAACCGTTTATCTTGGGGAGCATGACATCCAGGATAATGAGGTCCGGGTTTTCTTTTTTAGCCTTTGAAAGGGCTTCTTCACCATCATATGCCACGACACACTCAATGTCCTCAAGTTCCAGGGTGAATTTTATTGTCTCGACAATGTCCGGTTCGTCATCTACAATAAGTACTTTTTTCATCAGGGTTCCCCCTTCTTTATTCTTCAATTATTAACAGATCGTGCACTTTTTCCATCAGTTGTTCCATCTCAAACGGTTTATACATTAGATGATCCGACCCGCTTAAATCCCTCAGCTTTTTCTCCCTCTCAGGATCATGGACTGCAAGGACTGCAAGGCCGGTTAAAAGGATAATGATGATATTCTTACGGTACACCCCTTTTTTGATATCATTCTTAATAAATTGACAGACCCGGCTACCATTTTCTTTGGGCAAACGGACATCTAAAATAACAAGGTCCGGTTCGCTGGCCCTGACAGCCCCCAGTGCCTCCCAGCCATTTTTTGCGGAACTGACCCCATAGCCTTCCCGTTCAAGATTAAAGCATATTGTTTCCCTGATATCCGGATCATCGTCTACAACGAGAACCTTTTTCTTATCCATGACCTTTCTCCTTTGGTTGGCTATTGGCTATTGGCTGTTAGCTTTTAGCTGATAACCGATAACTGACAACCATCCCCTTACCCGCATCCTATGATCTTTGCGGCCGCCAGGAGATCCCGCAATATCTTGCCATCTTCCGGAAAAGTAACCGGCCCTAAAATGTCCGGTATCTTTTCCCCGGAAAGGGGCCATTTTTCAGATAAAACCTTTTCAAGCCTTGCGCGCGCCAGTATGGCCGAGGCCTTCGGTGTTGCGCCAAGAATGATAATGATGCTGTTATAGCTCGGTTGGCAGATGACACGATCACCTTTTCGACTGAATGTATCCCGGCTGACACGCTCAAGTTTATTTAAAAATTGTGCATCCGAACCTTGAAGCGGCCTACCCGGCGATTCCTTGAGACCTATCCCCAGCAATGAGAACGGGGGCGAACCGATATAGGGCCGGATCTCCTTTTCCAATAGGCTAAAATCAACGGCTTGCCTCGAAAAGGCCGGCAGAGTGAAAAAAAAGCGACTGCCTTTGCCGACTTCGCTCTCCACGCCGATCCCACCCCCCTGTACTTCTACCAGCTTTTTGGCAATCGCCAGACCTAATCCGGTCCCTGTTGTCTTCTGTGACAGGGTGCCCTCAGCCCGGTAAAACCGGCCGAAGGCCTGCTCTTTTTCATACGGAGAAAGGCCGATCCCGGTGTCGGTTACGCTGATCTCTATCCATTGTTGATTGGCGATTGTTGATTGTTGATTGCCCTTCGGATTGTTGATTGTGGATTGTGGATTGATTTCTTTTTCGGAAGCTAAGGCCTGTCCCGGCAACGGGCAATCGGCAATCCGTGCGCTCAGGCATATCCTTCCCCCCTCCGGGGTATATTTCAGCGCATTGCTCACGACGTTATAGAGAATCTGCTCAACGCGCTCGTGATCCGCATACATTGCAGGCAAGGATTGGGAACAATCGGCTTTCAATATCTGATCCTTGTCATCGGCCTGTGCCTTGAAAGCGTCGACGGTTTGTTTAAGAAGGCCGGCGACGGTCACCTCTGAGCAATTAAAATCCATTGACCCGGACTCCATCCTGGAAAGGTCAAGAAGGTTGTTGATCAACAGACTCAACCGTTCAACATTGCGGGACGCCATCCCCAGAAACCGCTTTTGCGTCTCATCAGGCTCCCCCGCTTTTCCGCCGACCAGTATTTGGATGGCATTTTTTATGGAGGTAAGCGGGGTTCTCAGCTCATGGGAAGCGGTAGAGATAAATTCCGTTTGCAGACGGTTGAGTTTTTTCAGCTTTTCATTGGCTTGATTGAGCGTTTCTTGCGCCTTTTGTCTCGCACTAATGTCATAAATAGATACCATAAAGCTGGTTTCGTTTTGCCAGATTGTTTTCAATATATACATTTCCGCCTCGCCTGTTTTTCCATCTCCCAAGACAAGGTCTATTTCCGTCTTTTTCCCTGTATGCAGAGGAAAACCGAATGGACTACTCAGAAGTTTATCCATTGTCGTATTAAAGATGGTTGCCGCAGCAGCGTTGGCAAATTGTATTGTTCCCGCTTCATCCACCATGAGGATAGCGATGGGTAATGCGGTTACGATGGTTCTAAAGAGGGATTCACTGGCTTGTAAATTTTCCTCAATTTGTTTTTGCAGGCTAAGGTCTTCCGTTATTTTGACAAAGCCGACTGCCTGCCCCCTTTTGTTCTTTGTCAGGGTAAAAAGGATATGGGCCGGAAATCTCGTGCCATCCTTCCTGACCTTCTCGCCGTCATAGAAAAATCGCCCCGTTCCGACAACTTCAGTGGCAATATGCGCCAGGCCGCCTTCGTCGATGAATTCTTTTGGAAAAAAAATGTCCATCTGTTCCTTGCCGATCACCTCTTCCGGGGCATAGCCGTAAATCTGGTGCGCCCCTTCATTATAGGCGATGATATTTCCGTCGAAATCCGCGGCAATAATGGCATAGCCCACAAGACTGTCAAAGACGGCGGATATAAAATCGGTGCTGTCCCGCAGGTAGCGTATCTTGTCCTGAATCAAATCAAGGTTGTTCGGGTTTTGGTCCATATTCACCTTCATTTATGTAAAAAAAACTACTTGAAAAGCGACGTCATGCGGTCCACCTCTTCCGTCGAGGTAAAGACGGGATGGCCTGACAGGATACCGGTGACGTTGGTGAAGGATTTGCCGATGTGCATGCCCTTGTCGTCAATATTAAACTCCCGGATATCCTTGTTGTGCATGGAGCCCCGCATCTTGAGGGCCGTGATTCCCCGGCGCATTTCTCCGAACATCTCCACGTAGCGCAAAAGGATAATCGTGTCGGTAATGGTGGAGATGTGCGCGTCCGTCACCGACGTCCCGCCCATCAGGTCGCCGGTGGTCGATGTTAAAAGTCCCGCAACCTCCTGATGTTTGATGAAGGAGGTGAGGGCGATGACGAATTCCCGGAATCCTTTTGTCGTGGACACGCGCTCCAGCGCGGAGAGACTGTCCACGACCACCCGGTGGGGTTTGAAGTCATTGATGGTGCGCTTGATGATAATAAGATGATCCTCCAGTCCTTCCGCTTCCGGGTACCGGCATATCACCATGAGGTTGCCGTCATTCTCCATCTGTTCAAAGTCTATGCCCCAGCCGGTGGCATTGCGGAAAAGCTGCTCCCGGCTTTCCTCAAAGGCAAATAATACAGCCCGCTGTTCGTTTTTTATGGCATCCGCCGCAAACTCGGCGGAAAGCATGGTCTTTCCGCAGCCCGTGGCGCCAGATACCAGGATGATGGAATCCCGGAAAAAGCCGCCGCCGCACATCTTGTCCAGCTCGGCATTCCCGGAACTGATGCGGACGGTGGAAGAGCGCTGTTTCAGTTCAATTCCCGATAGCGGTATGGCAACGATGCCGGTGTTCTTTATCACCGTAAAGGGATACTCCCCTTTCTGGTGGTTGGTGCCGCGGAATTTGAGGATTTCCATGGTGCGGCGGCGTTTTTCCGCTTCCAG
>CAZFXX010000190.1:0-6461 GCA_964522985.1 uncultured Desulfobacteraceae bacterium | reverse complement strand
TTATACTTTTACACATCATTTATAAAAAATGATACTTTGATACTTTGTCTATTCTTATCAAAATGCTGTATTAATTCCATATGGGGAAAAAAGGAACCGTTTCAAGCAATCCGGGAAATCAGTTTTTTCAGCCATGCGGACAGGTATTTTTTTACAATGGAAAATATATTGATTTTTCCCTTGTTTAATTTTATGCTTAGCAGAAAATATTTATTATGCCTTTTAATTGCGGTATCTGCTTATCATAACAGTCCCAAATCAAGGAGCAGTATATGAAAATAAAACATTATCTGGTAATGTTATCTTTAGCTACTTTGTTCATGTCCGGCTGTATCTACGACGTCTTCATGGTGCGAAAAGGGGAAAAAATAAAACCCAGGCCCGGCAGCACCGTTGCTCAGCCAATTGTGCCGGCTAAAACACCGCCGGCGGCCCTGCCTTTGCTACCAAAAACAAAACCGGCAACAGTAAAAATGCCTTCAACCATGCAATGGCAGGAAAAATTAAATGAATTAAAAGAAGCCGAAGAACCGCCACCGGCCGTACCCAGACATTTTGCGCCCAGAGATTATGCCTCCATTAGCTGGTTAAGTCCCGTTGTCCTGACATATGCAGACATTGACAAAAAGAAAGACTATATTCTGAATACTAAAAAAAGCCTGAAGCGATTTCTGATTATCACCAAAGACTTCAGAACCATCCGCGACAATGTAAATATCGCGGAAATCGGACGGGAAGCCAATAGCTTCATTGAAATTTATGTTAATCCGATTATCAACGACCCCGGGGCAAACAGCAACGTAGAGACCAAGCTGGAAACCGCCAAATTACATCTACTGTGCGCACTGCTGTATCATGATCTGGCCGGCTATAATCAATCCGAAAAATATCTCAACCTCTTTCACCAGCGGTACGGGAAAGATTCGGCCATGTTGAATTTAAGCATTGACCCGATGGACATCGGTTTTAACACTCTTTCCGCAGGCATGCTGGAACTGGAAAATAAATTATCAGCCCAGGGCGTGACTCAATAAAAAACAGGGGACTATAATGCCAGAAAGTAACAATTGGTTCGATATTGCGGCAAATGCCATAATCAAAACGCTTACCTATATCATCAATACATATTCCGGTCTACTGCAACTGGTTGTTTATGTCCTGATGTTTGTTACCTTCAGCTTTGCACTCTATAAGGTTTATCAGGCTTTTCGAGTGCTGGCACATCAGGATTTAAAAACGATCACCAGCAAATCAATTAAATCTAATTATTACACGAGTACCAATACACCCTTGAGTGTCATCGCGGCCTCTTTTTTCTTCAAAAGTAAAGGGCACTACCTTGAAGAACAAAAAAGTGACCGCCATAATGGAAAAATCATTCCGCCGGATGCATTTATCAGAGATGCCGCTTTTCAGTTCAGCGATAGATATTTTGAAGAAAAGTTTCTTGAACCAATCAGCATGCTGGCCAATCTGATGCCGCCCCAGGGATTTATCGGTACCATTATGGGGATGGTCATCCATTTTTTATCCAACAGCGGCACTTTAAATTCCGAGGTAACCATTGCGGGTATAGCCACAGCCCTGTATACGACATTTATTGCATTGATCTGCTATACATTTCTTGAATTTTTTAAAAAAATATTTTTTTCGCTGGCCCATAAACGCATTGATGAAGGGTTGAACGCCGCTTCCAGTCAACAGATAGCGCAAAGGTCGTCCAACAAGGTCGAAAATGAAACTTAAACAGAACCAGACATGGCTGTTTGCGTTTACCGATCTGGCATTTCTGCTGTTGATCAGTCTCAGCACGATACCCAGCGCACCCACTGATATAACCATCCACTTTTCAGAAATGGATATTCCGGCGGTGCCGGCCAACCCGGGCCTGTCAAAAATAGATCCATCCCGGGAAATCTGGGAACTGCAGGTATATCAAAGGTCGGACAAGCACCCAACCCCGTTCAGGCTGCTTCAAGTCGGCGTACAAAAAAAAGATAATACCGAACCTTTCTCAAAAGATCTGGAAGCGGATCAACTGATCCCTGAACTGGCCCTGCTGAAAGACAGAAATATCAAACCCACGCTGTTGCCCGAAAAGACGTCCATGAGCCAGGATTTTCTGTTTGCCGCCGGAGCCATTGCCAGGGTCTGGATGATGCCCGACAGCCAGGCCGTCGTCAAGCCGATTAATCCTGAAGGATCACCAGAGTAATGATTCTCAGGGAGACAAGCCTGTACGGCTGGGGAGTTTGCGATATCCTCATGCCCAGGGCCAGCCGTGACATTCACACGGATAGACGTTCGAAAGGGTTTCTGTTTTATAGACGGAACAGACGCAGCAAGAAATCACAGGAAGACGGTTTCTGGAAAATTCTGTACAGCATACTTGTGCATGATTTCCCCCGGGTTTATACCCTGCTGGTTTTTCTATTGTCAATTTTTCTAATCCTGCTGATCTACTGGATAAGTCTGGTCATACCGGACCTGCCGGACAAAGAGATTGTAAAGCCCGAAGAGATAACCATCAAACTTATTGAAGATCAGGTCCAGATACCAAAAGAGCCTGAACCGCCACCGGTTGAAGTAGCACCGAAAACACCTAAACCCGAAGTAGTACCGAAAATAGTTGCCAAACCACTGGTAAAAGCGGCGGTCAAAGAAAAACCGATAATTAAAGAAACAGTCGTTGCCCCAAAGCCAAAACCGGTGATCATTAAAAAGCAGATAGAGCCAAAACCAAAACCGGTGATTGTGCAAAAAAAAATAGAACCGCAACCCATGCCGAAACCAGTACCAAAGGAAACCATACCGAAGATCGTCATTCAACCGAGAATTGTTGAAAAGGTGGTTGAAAAAATCAAAAAACCTGACAAGGCGCCAATTGTCTTTGCAGCCCCGTCCCGAACCGAAATTAAATTGGCGCCAAAAATGCTCAGCACAAGGACTCTGGAAAAACAAAAACCACGGATTAAAGCGCCGGCAAAAAAATCCATGGCGTTTAACAGTTCAAAAGAGATACCCGTCGACATTAATATAAAGCCTGAATTCTCACGCGTCAGAAACAAAAAAATATCTGAACCTGCGTTTAAAATTCCAGCAACGAAAAATCACACGTTCAATTCGGAAAAACCGATTGAGTTGAATACTGCACCCAACATCAAACGCGTCAAAAGAAAAAAAACATCGCAACCTGTAGTCCCGAAACCAGTGCGGAAGAATTCAATAGTTGCGCAACCCGCTCTTAACGAGGATATCCATATAGCTAAACCGGATGTCAAAAAGAAAATTTATTTACGCAAGACAATTCCGTCTCTGAGGATCCAGGACAAGACCATGCCTGATTCACTGACCGACAAACCTGAAAGCCCGGATGTCGTGATTTCCAGCTTGGGCAGCCCTTCTAAAAATTACAGAGGAGCGATCTCGCCAGTCAAAATATCAGTGCCCAGGGATACAAAAATCTTTAAAACCGTACCGCCGGCAATGGCAGACCTGAATCTCCCGGAGGCCGACCCAGCACGCAGTCGTTATGCCAAAACAGACACGCAAAGGACACAAAACCGAAAGGCCCTCGCCTCCGGCCCGGATGTAAATTTTCAACCTCAACTCAATACGGAAGAGGTCATGCCCGGTCCCATGTCTCCTTCCAGGAAGATAGATAAACGATCACAGGCTGGACAAACTTTTTCCGCCTTGGATAAAATGGCGCCGGGTTTTGCCGAATTTCTGGGTTATGCCGTCGATTCGTCGCACATCATCAGTTTGAGGGATCTAAACATTTGTCTTGACCCCGAGGAAGCCCCGGAACTTAAGACAATGCTTGCGACACTGCTGGACAGGCCATTAACTTTTAAAAGCGACGATATTATTTTTTCGGTTCAATATCCAGAGGATAAATACACAATTCATCTCTATATATATAATCCTACAAAAAAAAATCTAAAAGATAAATGCTCGGCCCTGAAGTCGGCTATACAAGGGGTCCGGAAAATCAAAAAGTAAGGAGTCCTCGATGAAAACATTAAAGATAACTGTTATTTTCCTGCTTATAGTCAGTGTTTATACCGTGGCACCGGCCGCCGAACAGGCATCTGAGCGCTGGGGGAACCTGATGGATGTAGCCTATAAATTCACCTGGTATCCTAAAGAAAATTTAAAAAGCCTCCTACAGCAAAAAGCCGGTGAATACGGTCAAAGCCTGGATGATTATCGCCGTATTCTGATTAATAATCTCACCGAAGGGGCCGGCTCAGCCGCAGGGCTGCTTGACGCCAAACTGTTTGTCAGCGGCAAACCATGGAAAAGGTACTACCGTTTGGGAATCGCCCAATTTTGTCTTTTCCTGGCCACCGACAACGAAACCCGGCTTGAAAATGCCATCACGGTTATGGATATCCTTTCCGGTAAAAAGGAGCTGCCCGACGTGGCGTTCTGGCATTATATGCTCCAGGCATACCATGCCCTGGTGAAAAAGGATCGGGATGCTTTTGTGTCCAGCGTGTTTCAGGTCTGGCAAAATGCCGTTTTGAAACTGGAAGTCGACAATATTTTCATGGGGGCCACATTCACCAAGACAGAGCTTGTCAAAAATCTGCCTTTTCTTTATGAAAACATGGCCCACCTGATCATCACCCGGGGCGTCCTTGAAAAAACCATTCCCGATCTCTACCCGCTGGGGCTTATCATCATGTCCATCCGGGACAGACTCAGCATTGAAAACGGCTACAAAAACATTGTCGACCCAATAGCAGAAAGAATGCATGGCCTGAAATCAGACAACTCCAATATAAATTTTGCCACAGCTTTTGTGGAAGCCACCGCCAATCAGTATGATTTTGAGGATGAACAGTCTGCGTCACAGATCGTACCCAAATACAACCTGACCCGGACCTATATTGATCTGGCGTATACCTGGGCTGACACGCTTAAAGGCAAAGCCGCGATCCTTACCCAGAACATGGGGTTCAAAAGCTATATTTTAAGGCGCTTGATCGATAAGGATAAATTGTTGATTTCAAAACCTGTATTTAATGAAATACCAGGTGAGAGTACGTTGCTGGTAGAAGAGGCGATTGCGCTTTATGACCAGTTGGCCAAACCCTGGGTACAAAAAGGCGAATTCAAAACCGAGGGCTTTCAGAAAAAAAACAGTTATATTGCCGCGATGCACCAACTATGGGATGCCGCCGGCAAGCTGATGCTGATGCTTTCAGCCTATTACCAGGAAACAGGCGGTGGCGCTGAAGATCAATATACGACCGAAAGCTCCTTGCAGGAATATTTTTCACTATTCCGTCGGTATGCCCGCAAACAATCGGAAATTGTTCCCGACAGCGCTTTTTTCATGGCCTACTATGCGGCCAACGAGATGGCTGCTATTTATCGTAAGGCTGCCAGATACAGCACCACCATCGATATCAACAACCTGGCTTTTGCCTACCAGCTTCAGGCCATAGAACTTTTTCCGCTGGACATTACAGGCATTCTCCAACTGGCATATCAAGCCAATCAGGAAGGTCGTCATAATATTTATCTCCAGTATGCGATTCCTCTGGCCGCCAGGCTCAAGCTTTCAAAGGCTTCCGGTATCTGGCTGGATCATCATGCCACCGAGTACCGGGCCAGTATCACAGGAATAACCGGTTTTATTCCGAACATTATTGAAAATGCACCGCTGCTGATTAATTTTATACAAAAATCAAAAGGAAAAGAATCGCAGGAAGAACTTTTCAACAAAGCCATTGTTATGGCCAAAGTGTTGAGCGCCTATAAAGCCAACCCGATTGACGTCAAGATCAATGATATCCTGATGGCGATTGCCAAACATGATTTTTCCGACCAGAGCAAACCGGTCAGGGTGATGCTGCAAAATATTCTGCCCAGGGAGGCGGCAGGCTTTATTGACGGTATCCCGGAAATCGATACCCGTTACCGGATATCCGCGCTTCAGAACGCCCTGTTCGGCTCTCCAAAGCATGCGATAAATTCCTATTTGCGGGAGCTCTATTATGAAACGCCTTATGAGAACCACATGTACCAGGGCTTAATGGAAAATGCCCTGAAAAAGATACAGTAAAGAACCCTGGCTCAAAGGACTATGTTTTTCAGGACAAAATAAAATTGAACGAAACGATTTTTCACTTCGACATTCGACACGCCCTGCGTGGACATAACCGTTTATTTATGGTGCTGATGTCGATTCGATATAGTGGCCCCTGTCTGATTCCAGCTTGCCCGGGTGATGGAATAATACTGTATGGCCGACGGTTATAATTTTTTGGCCAGCAGCGCTCCTTCGATAAAGGGGTCCAGCCCCCCGTCCAAAACCTCGTTTGCATTGCCGACGTCCATCTTCAAGCGATGGTCCTTAACCATCTGATAGGGGTGTAAAATATAAGAACGAATCTGACTGCCCCAGGCGATATCATCCTTGGCGTCATGAATTTTCTGCAGTTTTT
>CAZFXX010000189.1:0-6492 GCA_964522985.1 uncultured Desulfobacteraceae bacterium | reverse complement strand
TCAGTAAGTGTCTTCAAAAAACATAGAAAATTAATCGAAAATCACGAGGTCTGTACTATACTAAATTTAACAATTTCGATAGCTGTAAATCGGGATTGGGCGACAAGTATCAATTTTTTCATTTTTTCGAAATACCAAAACCCATTATCTCATCCCGGCCAGATATCACCCATGGTGTAGCCTTCCGGGAACGGATCCGTTGGGTGAAGAACATAGGTGCTGAAGCTTGTTATCCAGGATTGACCGCTTATGGTGGGCACCACCGCCTTATAGTCTCCCACCTGAACTTCTTCCACGAGCCTGCCGGTATAAACCGTGCCCAGGGTACCCTTGTGACGGAAATCTTGGTTAAGCTTTAATTCTCCTTTGGCATAAAGCGCCGCCATTTTGGCGCAGGTGCCGGTGCCGCAGGGGCAGCGATCCAGGGAGCCGGTCCAGGTATTGGGGTTGTTCAGGTCAATATCGCCGGTTGCCACCAGCACGGAATTTACGATATCGGCATCCGGGGTATGGCATGGGGCTGAAAGTTCGCCGATGGTAATACCGTCAAAGTCGGGATTGGTGGGGTGTTTCATCGGCAGTTGCTCCCGGGCTGCTGCCAGAATTAATGCCAAATGTTTGGCAATTTCCCGCCCATTTTTGGGGATCAGTTCCAGACCGAACTGGGTGGCATCCGCAATCACAAAAAACATGCCGCCCCAGGAAACATCCACCTTAACCCTTCCCAGTTCAGGCACATCGATTTCTTTATCCAGAAGAACGGCGAAAGCAGGCACGTTTTTAAAGGTGATTTCGGTTGCCTTGCCATCTTTACATTTTGCGGTAATGCCAATCAGGCCGGCCGGAGCCTCTAAAACAAATTCGGTTACCGGTTCAACCATGGGAATCATGCCGGTTTCCAGAAGTACCGTAGCAACCGAAATGACATTGCCGCCACTCATGGCCGGATATTCGGTCTGTTCCATGATAATAAATCCCGCGGCGGCATCAGGATGACAGGGAGGCACAATAATATTGCAACAAAGCGACGGATAGCCACGCGGTTCACGCAGCATCATCAAGCGCAGACCGTCATCGTTTTTTTTCAGCCACTGCATTTTTTCAAATACATTATTCCCGGGTATATGGCCCACGCCACCGGTAATCACCCGCATGGGTTCGCCCGAATGGGTGTCAACTGCCTGTATCATCCTTTTGAACATGGAGTTTCTCCTCATTTTTTGAACATTACCGATTTTTTAAGTTAGATTGACAGCCCCACTTGACGACCTTCGTAAAATGCCATACTGGCGCGTCGTGGTGCAACACAGTCTCCTACGCAATGGGGCTCCACCCCGGCATTGCGCAATTCTTTTTCCAACCTGTTTTCCGCCTGGTTGATGGTGGCCAATACCAAGGCGTCATACCTCTCCTGCCATTGAGTTTGGTGATCGGTCGAACTGAAGGTAGCTTCAACCCCATCCCATTTCAGCAACAAAGTTGAAATTTTGGCTTCAATGCTGAGTTTTTTGTATTCTTTGCGCAATACCCCGTCCGTACAGCAGGGAACAAGTTCCCGGCCGATCACGGGGTCGGAAGTTATAACAGTCACCTGATGACAGCGTTGAGCAAGATAAAGTGCCGTACCGCTTGCCGGCCACCAGCCGCTAAGATCGTCCAGGAGCAAGACCCGTAGATTATGGCCTTGCTTTTCCAACGCTTCGGCCCCGGTGAGGATCTGGTTAATGGCGTAAACGTTCTCAAGCTCACAGCCGGGAAGCTGTTTCTGTTCGGGCATAGCGCGCTGAAAACCATTCATGGCGGGTTTAGATCCGGTTGCAAGGATGATCTCGTCGGCCCCAAAGGCAAGAATGTCCTCAACGCTGTATTCCGTTTGCAGATGCAGGTCAATCTGCAGACGCTCAAGCTGCCGGAGATAATACCAATAGTTAACATGACCGATTTCGCCCCGCATCGGTTGAGATCCGGCGAGACGAAACTGCCCTCCGATATGCTCTTCCTTTTCGACCAGTGTCACATGATGACCTCGCTCCGCGGCAACTCGTGCAGCCTCCAGCCCTGCCGGGCCGGCACCGATGATAAGAACCTTTTTGGATGTTTCCGACTTGGGGATGATTTCGCTTTCCCCCAGATATTCCCTCCCCGCCGACGGGTTGAGGAGGCAGGAAATCCATAAATCATGGTAGCGGCGTCCCCAGCATTGCTGATTGCAGGAAATACAGGGGCGTATATCGTCAAGTCGTCTCTCCATGGTTTTTCTGACAAGGTGGGGATCTGTTATCTGAGCCCTGACCAGACTCACCATATCGGCCTGCCCCTTTGCAATCACCTGTTCAGCCCGTATCGCTGTTTTGATACGACTCTCCGCCTGCAGCACGGCATGCTTGATGTGTTTTTTAATTTTTTCCGCAAGCGGAGGCCCCAGCATGTCACCATATAGAAAGCTAGGTATCAGTATGGAAAAATCGAAATACCCACCTGTACCCACAGTAACGTAATCCATAAGCCTGCGCTGATCATGCCAACTCACAATCTTGCAGATTGCCTCATTATCCAATCCACCCGGAAACAGATCGTCGCCGCTGACGCCCAGGCCGATAATGAACCGCCCTCCAACTTTTTCGCGAATTCTACGAGCGATCTGTTCAGAAATGCGCATCCGGTTTTCAAAGCTGCCGCCCCAGCGATCTTTTCGGCGATTATTAAGCGGCGACCAAAACTGCTCAATCAGGCCGTTATACTGGGGATATAGCTCAATGCCATCAAAACCCGCTTCATAGGCACGCCGAGCCGCTTGTACGTGGCCGTTGATCAATACTTCGATCTCGTCTTCGGTAACCGCTTTTGACCCATCTCCGTCGTGGTAGGATGGAAATCCTCCCGGAGACCAATTGGGGGCCCAGGAATTGGCGACATCACCGTGCGCACCGACATGATAGATCTGCTGGATCATAACCGTGTCATAAACATGGCAGGCATCAGTGAGGCGTCGAAATGCCGGGATAATGGAATCATCGTCATGCCGAAAGTTCCCCCTGGTCAGATTACTGGTGACATGAATCGGGACCGGCTCTACCACAATCATGGCCGTACCCCCCCTGGCCCGCTCTTCATAATAGGCAATATGGCGTTCGGTCGGCAGGCCCTGTTCAGCACAATTAACCGTATGTGCCCCAAAGGTAATCCTGTTCTTCAGCGTCTTGTGGCGAAGTTTCAGGGGCTGGAATACATGTTTAAATTCATCAGTCATGGCTTATTCCCTCTATTTTGGACAAAGCTTCAGGCAAAGGACCGCCAGTCGCCCAATCAAGCAGTTCTACAGTGTGAACCATAGGAATTTCCAGCGCTTCAACAAGCTGGACAATGCAGCCGATATTGCCGCCGGCCACCAGGTCCGGCTTGATGCTTTGAATTCGTTTAACTTTCCGATCGCGCAGCTTGGCGGCCATCTCAGCCTGGAATATGTTATAGGTTCCGGCAGAGCCGCAGCAGATGTACCCTTCGGGAACATCCAACACCTTGAAACCGACCTTTTTCAACAGATACTTAGGTTCCTCGGTCACTTTTTGAGCGTGCTGCAACGAACAGGCCGAATGATATGCCACCCGAAGTTTTGGTACAGGTCGCGGCTTGAGATCAACCGCCATTAAAAACTCGGTGATGTCCTTGGTAATGGCGGCGATTTTGGCGGCTCGAGGGCCCCAGACAGGATCATGTTGCAGGATATGGCCATAATCTTTTATCGTAGTACCACATCCGGATGCGTTAATAACGATGGCATCCAACCCATCTTGTTCCATCTCTTTCCACCAGGCAGCGACATTTGTTATTGCCTGAGCCTGAGCCTTCTCCTCCATCCCCAAATGATCATATATAGCACCGCAACATTTGCTTTTATGGGCGATCACGACCTCACAATGATGACGATTTAACACCCGAATCGTAGCTTCATCTATTTCCGGGTTCAACACCGGCTGAACACATCCCGCCGGCATTGAAACCCGAAATTTCCGGGTACCTTCCGCCGGAAAGACTTTGTATCGCGCTCCTGCAGTCAATGCCGTATGACTCTTTGGAATCAAATCAAGCATTGGCTGTAAGGTTTTTGGCAACCAGGGCTTGATTGGTTTAATCAGGGGCGCAGCTTTCAAACTCGCACTGAAAAGAGCCGTATTGGGGAGCACTCCAAGAACTATCTTTCGTTGCACGCCCTCAATCCAGGACCGTTTGTAGTCCTGATCAATGCGGAACCGGGCCCAGTCTATCAAATTTTTATAGCCCACGCCCGAAGGACAAGTCGTGGTGCATGAAAAACAGGAAAGACAGCGCTCAAGATAGTAGGTCTGTTTCTCAGTCGGGGCCAGACCGGATTCGAAAATTTCCCGAACGATATTATTTCGTCCCCGAGGACTGTCATTCTCATCGTTGCTCAACAGGTAAGTTGGGCAAGTCGCCGTGCACGTACCGCAGTTTGTGCAGCGACGTAACATTTCAGAAACATCGGCCAGAGATTTTTCCGAGGGTTTATCCGATTTTACCGTTGTCAGCATTGATGCCCCTCCAAAGGTATTTCCATTATGGTTTTACGTCCTTCATATACCGCCATATGGGCCTTTCGCGCCCCTTGACAATCGCCGGCCAGCGAAAAAGAAAAACAATTTCGGGTCACCTCGTTTTCAAGCTCCTGGTTGGCATCATTAGTGGTTGCAAGAACAAGGAAGTCGAACCGGCTCTTGACTGCGGCCAAGTCAATGCCGGTGGTATGCTCTGCCACGCCATGGGACCAGGACAACAGGACAGAATCCGTAAGAACCTTAACCCCAAGCGCATTGAGTTGGGCTAAAAGTTGGTCATAGCCTCCCAATGTCTGCAGATCGGGAGCCGGAAGCGCGTGTCGGGTCAGCAGAGTAACCCTATGTCCTTTTTGTGCCAAAAAAATTGCTGTACCGATTCCCTGCTGAAACCCTATGTCATCCAAAAGCAAAACATGAGCGTTATGCTTCTCGGTGAGAGGTGTTATTCCTTCCAGGACCACCTCCACGGGAAAAACGTCGTTACCTTCAACACCAGGGAGCTTGGACCGATTCGGCAAGAGCCGTTGGAAACCGGTTTTGGTGGGGCCTGCACCGGTAGCCACAATTAAATGATCAAATTCGGTCTTTTCCAGGTTATCCCCACTTATCTCATCTCCCATCCGGAGATCAACATCAAGGGCTTCGAGCTGATGTTGATACCACTTGAGTAATTCTCCGTAGGGCTTATGCCCCGGCAACCGGCTTGCCAGGCGCCATTGACCGCCGAGGTGTTTTCCCCGCTCCACAAGAGTGACCCGGTGGCCCGCTTCGGCCGCGCTACGTGCAGCCTCCATCCCGCCAAGCCCACCGCCGGCTACCATAATCCTTAAAGCTGTTTCGGTTTTGGGAAGAGTGGTTGGGAACTGCTGCTCACGCCCAGCGCTGGGATTAACCAAACAGGCAACCGTATAGTCTCGGGCCCGTCGCCCCAGGCAAAGGTTGCAATGGACACAGGGACGAATTGCCCGCTGTTCATCCCTGCAATGTTTTTCCATCAAAAATGGGTCGGCAATCAGCGCACGGGTCATTCCTATCCAATCGCCCGCGCCGCTTTCTATAATCTTTTCAGCTGTCTCAGTTGTTCTCACATTTCCGTCGACGCGTAACGAGGCGTTTTTTAGAAGATCTCGAAATTCTTTAAGTTCATTGATTGCCTGTTCAAGCCGGGGAAATTTTACCGTGTCAAGGCAAAAACTGAAATAATCAATGCAACCCAACGAATCGTGCCACAAGAGAACTTCCTTAAGGTTTTCATTTTTCAGGGTATTCCCAAAGCCGCTATTGGTCGTCATCACCAGGCCGATCAGAAAATCCGTCCCCAACTCCGCCCGGATTCGTTTTACAACCTCTCCGCTGAAAGCCATTCGACCCTCAAAGCGCCCTCCCCATCTATCTTGACGCTGGTTGCTGTGCGCGGACCAGAATTGTTCCATCAGCATATTGCCTCCGGCATTTATTTCGATACCGTCAAACCCCGCATTTTTCGCCTCGCGGGCATGCGCAATATAGCTTTCAATAAGGATATCAATCTCACCTGCTATCATTTCATGGCTGCCATCCTGATCGCGAAGAGAGGGACCCCCGCTGGGGGACCAGGCTGGTGTAAATGCTGTCATGGCCCATCCGTGGGCACCGGCATGATAGAGTTGCATGACAACCGGAACGTCCTTCTCGTGACACGCCTGGACGAGCGCTTCGAAACTGTTTCGCGTATCTGCGGTTAAGGAAAGCTTCGTTCTTAGTGTCTCGCTTGATTGATGAATCGGGAGCGGGTCACTAACCAGTAGTCCGATGCCGCCGGATATTCGTTCCTTCAGATAGGCAAGATGCCGATCACTTAACCGAGGGCCATCAGAGAGGTTGGTGACATGGCCGGCAAAACAAAGCCGATTTTTTAATTGTAATTTTCCCAGTAATA